>NZ_JBWYIQ010000028.1:0-43658 GCF_056779795.1 Acinetobacter sp. ANC_7682
AAAAAAGAAGAGTTTAAGGAAATTTTGGCAATTTTAAGAAAGCAGAATCCTGATAGGATAAGGGTTCTGTGAAATTTGTCGTGTACAGAGAAATAATTTATAAAATTTAGAAGTAACTTTACAGGCGTAACTTCATGTTTGTTAAATATCTACCAACGGATAGAATAGAGTTTTTAGAAAATGGACTTTTCAGAATTACGCAACCTCAATACTTAAATGATCCGTCAGGTGAAGGTGTTTTTACACCATTTTTCAACATCTTTTCTGACGCTGATCTCAAGGTTGCTTATAAAAAATATCAGGGTTCAATATTTTATGATGGACCAAATGTAACAGATGAATTTCTAATAAAACACTACTTATTACCTTCAGGTCAAAGATACAGTATTGATGAATCTCCAAGCTTGAGGAGTTTTGACGAGTTTGATAGTTTTAATACGATGGAGGAATATGATCGCTTCCAAGCTATAAATTTTATTAAGCACATAAATACGAATTTATTGGGAATACTAAATAGCTATATAGGCATTTTTTCTCTGACTAACTCACTAATAAACCAAGAAATGTGGATACGCTACGGTCAACATGGTAAAGGTTTGGCTGTTTCATTTGATTCCAATCATCCCTTTTTTAAGAAGTACAATCCTCAAAAAATTGTATATAAAAATTCTAGAAGAGCTTCTATTTCATATTATGAAGGAGTCATACGAATCAATGGTATTACCATTCCAGATAAATTTAAAAATTTTGATGAAATATCAAATTATTATTTTCTCAATATTGATCAGCAAGATTTTTTTGAACGCTTACTTTTGACAAAAAATGAGCGATGGGCAATTGAAAATGAATATAGGATAATTTTTAAGTTATTAGATCATGATGTAATTAAGCCCAATAATATTTATCTTAAAAAAATTCCCTTTCCATGTTTTAAATCATTAACCTTCGGATGGGATATTACTGAAAAAGAAATCGATACCATAATCCAAGTTGTCAAAAAAAATCCTGAATTATCACACTTAAAATTTAATCAAGTTAAATATGGTGAATTAGAAAATTTTGACCAATTAGAATTATGCGATTTATAAAAAAGGACGCAATAGCGTCCTTTTTTAAATAATTTCCGTCAGGAAATTATTCCCATTCAATCGTAGCTGGTGGTTTAGACGATACGTCATAAACAACACGTGAAACTTCTGCAATCTCGTTCATAATACGCGTCGAAATTTTATCAACAAGATCATAAGGAAGATGTGCGAAACGAGCCGTCATAAAGTCAACCGTTTCAACCGCACGAAGTGCAATCACCCATGCATAACGACGACCATCACCGACTACACCCACAGATTTTACTGGTTGGAATACAGCGAATGCTTGTGCAGTTTTATCATACCAACCACTTGCACGAAGTTCTTGCATGAAGATGTCATCGGCTAAACGAAGAATGTCAGCATACTCTTTCTTCACTTCACCCAAGATACGAACACCAAGACCTGGTCCTGGGAATGGGTGACGATAAAGCATCTCAAATGGTAAACCTAAAGTCGTACCTAAACGGCGTACTTCATCTTTAAATAAATCACGAATTGGCTCAACCAATTCAAAAGCGAGATCTTCTGGTAAACCACCCACGTTATGGTGTGATTTAATCACATGCGCTTTACCTTGTTTGCTTGCAGCAGATTCAATCACATCAGGATAAATCGTACCTTGCGCAAGGAAGTTTACACCATCAAGCTTACGTGCTTCTTCAGCAAATACTTCGATGAACTCACGACCAATGATTTTGCGTTTTGCTTCAGGATCAACCTCACCTGCCAAAGCATCAAGGAAACGTTGTTCAGCATCAGCACGAATCACACGGATACCCATGTTTTTCGCAAACATTTCCATCACTTGATCCCCTTCATTTAAACGAAGAAGACCATTGTCAACGAATACACATGTCAATTGATCGCCAATTGCTTTGTGAAGCAATGCAGCCACAACAGATGAATCTACACCACCTGAAAGACCAAGAAGAACCTTCTGATCACCAATCTGTTCACGTAATTGTTCAACACGCAAATCAATGATGTTTTCAGAGTTCCATAGGCTACGGCAACCACAGATCTTTTGTACAAAGTTCTCAAGTAACTCTTTACCTTTAGCAGTATGGGTTACTTCAGGGTGGAACTGGATACCGTAGAAACGACGAGCTTCGTCAGACACCATTGCCACTGGGCAGCTTGGTGTACTTGCAGTAATTTGGAAACCTTCTGGAATTTGAGTCACTTTATCGCCATGACTCATCCATACTTTCAATTTGTCTGCTGAATCTTCAAGATCGCCAATTAAAGCATCACGTACTTTAATATCGACTTCAGCATAACCAAACTCATGAACTGTACCCGGCTCAACTTTACCGCCCAACTGAGCAGACATCGTTTGTAAACCGTAACAAATACCCAATACTGGTACGCCTAAGTTAAACACAACTTCTGGCGCACGTGGGCTGCCTTCAACGTGAACACTCTCAGGACCACCTGAAAGAATAATCCCTTTTGGATTAAATGCGCGGATGTCCTCTTCCGACATATCAAAAGCATACATTTCAGAATATACGCCTGATTCACGTACACGACGTGCGATCAATTGGCTATATTGAGAGCCGAAATCCAAAATCAGGATACGATCTTCGGTAATTTGAGTATTGGTAGTCATGATAACAACTATGAAAGGCTAACGAAGGATTAGCGCGCTATTCTATCATTTTTATTAAGCTTACGCACACTATTCAAATCTCTCTATATTTCAATACATTATTATTAAATATTGTCTTTTTATTCAACAATTTCAGTCGATTGCTTTGATCATACAAGCTTTGGCGTTACATTCAAATCACGATGCAGCAGGCGAATAATTCTCTCATTTCACCTGCATTGCGTATTCGTCATTTATTTTTCAAAACGCTGATCCACACTCCATTGACCTGCACCATGCAATACGAGAAAGATTAGACCACCCGCCATAGCAAAGTTTTTCATGAAATGTATCGAATCTTCAGGTGTACCATGAAAAAGAAATGCGGTAACTAAACTGAAACCAGCTAAAGCTGCTGCGAATAATCGTGCTTGCACCCCAAACAACAGTGCTAAGCCTCCACCCAGTTCAACCAAAATGGTTATTGGCAATAATGCACCTGGTACACCCATCGCTTCCATATATCCAACTGTCGCGTATAACCTGCGAGTTTGCCCCACCCCGCCACGATAAAGATATATGCTAAAAGGACACGTGCGACGAGGGTTAAAGTTGCATGCACTATCGGTTGAGCAACAATTTTTTGAATCACTTGATTTGGATTAAACATTGGGTTGACCTATCTATGTTTTGTTTTTGGTAATGACCTTAGATTAGTAGCTTTTATTTTTAGGATAAATAATCAATATAAAGAATCAGCGTTGCATAATCAGAACAATAATTCACCTATAATTTAAATCAATTGACTACTGACATCAGCGCCGATGGCTGTTAGCATTTGAACACATTTTTGCTCAGTTCACCCCTCATGGATTTAATCGATTTTATTCTGCATGTAGATGATCATCTACTTGAATTTATTACCAATTATGGCATTTGGATTTACGGAATTTTATTCCTGATTATTTTCGTAGAAACGGGCTTGGTGGTCATGCCTTTTCTACCCGGGGACAGTTTACTGTTTGCAGCAGGTGCTTTAGCAGCCTCAACAGGTGCAATGGATCCGTGGCTCTTGGGCGTGTTGTTATTCACTGCGGCAGTATTGGGTGATACCTTAAATTATCATATTGGAAAATATATCGGACCACGCGTTTTTGAGATTGAATCTCGATTTATCAATAAAAAACATTTGGTTTATACGCAAAAATTCTTCGAAAAACACGGTGGTAAAACCATTATTTTTGCGCGTTTTGTCCCATTCGCACGTACATTTGCACCCTTCGTCGCTGGTGCAGGAAGCATGAACTACAAATACTTCATTACTTACAATGTCGTTGGTGCTTTCTTGTGGATTTCTTCGTTTATCACCTTGGGTTATTTATTCGGTAATATGCCGATCGTGAAAGATAATTTCACCCATTTAATTTTCGGAATCATTATTCTGAGCGTATTGCCGGGGATCATTGGCTTTATTCGCCACAAGTTTTTCCCAAAGAAAAATCCCGAAATGATGTAATGATCTTAGGCTTCAAAAAAAGCAGATTCTCCACCAAGAATCTGCTTTTTTTATCACTACAAAATATTAAATAGCTTAGAAAAATCCAATAATGACAGGTAACATACTGAGCATAAGTAACATGGCAGAACCTTTGTATAAGCGATCTGCGCTGACCACCGTCTGATTCCCTGCCAAGACTTTACGACCAAAATACATCCAAAATAAAGCACATGGAATTAAACATAAGGTGAATACACCCAAAACTAAAAAATAGTTTTGAAAAGAATCCCAAGTCCATGCTGGAAAAATACCAACTGCAAACAAAATAGATTTTGGATTTTTCAGAGTCGATTTAAAAAGATGACTACGACTCATTCGAATGTTTTTTTGGCTCAATTGCTTAAGATGTGAAGCTTTCCATAAATGAAAAGCCATCCAAATCACATAAACTGCACTCACCAAATGTAAGATATGAATCAGCATCGGCCAAATTGGTAGGGTTAAATGCACCAACAGTGCCCAAATGCTAATGCCGTAGATATAACCCAGTAATTCAAGAGGTACGAAATAGAATGCTTTTAATACGCCATGGTGATGTGCTGCGCTAGCCAATAATGCATTGGTTGGACCGGGAATAAGTAATACCGCGAACACTGCAAAAATATAAAGCCAACTTTCTACCATAGATTAAAATCGGAGATTTAGAGGAGGCACACCTTAAACGAAAAACGAATTTAAAGACAAGTTTTTAAAGTGAAAGAATGATGAATGTCGCGTCTATTTTCAGTTAATAATTTTCTAAAGAGTTGATTTTAATAAATTTACATTGAAACATTTTGCTAAAAAAAAGCTGCTCAAGCTCAGATTGAACAGCCCTTTTAAATTACTGAGCTTGCTGTTGACGCTTAGGAACATAAGGACAATTTTTAAATGTTGCCGCTTGTGAGATCGCATCTTGCTCACCATATAATCGAGACAATTCAGTATTTTTAGTATTCGATGACTGTCCCATATTGACGGAAACTGAAGGACCAAAGCCCCAACCGCCACGGCCCCAGCCACCACCAACACCTAGACCAACGCCAACACCTGTACGTTTAGGCGGTTGTACACCATTATTGATGTACTGTTGAATACGATTGAATTCAGCACCAAGTTGTACACAGTTCAATGCTTGATATTGCGTCGGGGAAACATAACTCGGTTTAACCGTCGTCGCACAAGCAGTCATCAATACAGCAACCGTACCGACTGCACCAAGTTGCATGACCATTTTCATCGCGCGTGAGTTCATACTCTTCTCAAATCTTATTTATTCTCGATTTCATTGAACAATGATTGGTAGGCCTGCGTCAATTTATGATCTGTATTTAAATAGATTAACGGCATATTTTTATGATGAGACTCTTTCATCAATACCGACGGTGGCACCATCGCATTGAGCACAGGTAGTTGCTCATCTCTGAGCTGCTGGACCACTTCACGAGGAAGTTTTGCTTGCGCTTGAAACTGGTTAACGACGATACCTTCAATTTCCAAGCGATCATTATGATCATCTTGGGTTTCCATGATGTTTTCGATCAACGTGTTTAAAGCACGCTTAGAAAAGACATCACAATCAAATGGAATCAACACTCGGTCTGCTGCAATTAATGCCGACAAAGTAAAAAAATTAAATGCAGGCGGTGTATCGATATAGATCCGATCATAAGTCCCTGCTAGATGTTGAATCGCATCACGCAGCTTATAAATTTTATGTTTGGATTCGAGGCTATGCTCTAAAGCACCAAGCGAGGGACTTGCAGGCAAAACATCGAGAGATGGGAATGGTGACTGATGTATATAGGCTTCTAAGCCTTTATTTTTATTTTTGAGTAAATTTCCAATGGCTTGACCAATCAAACCTTTGCTGGACTGATTCGCCAATACATCTTCGAAAAAATTTTCAATATTGGGTTCTAGTGCAGGTTTGTCGGCATTATAAGTCGCATCATCCCCCAATAGATACTGACTAGAATTGGCCTGAGGATCGAGGTCAATGACAAGCGTCTTAAAACCCTGATGTGCACTCAGTGCAGCCAAGTTTACTGTAATACTGGATTTACCAACGCCACCTTTTTGATTAAACACCACACGTGTACGCATCATTCCCTCTAGGCTCAATTCACTCTATGAATCAAGTTTAACCTAGAGGGGTGAGAGCCTAAGCGATTGTGTCTAACAATTAACCGAAAGTTGGCTTAATCATCACAATGCCGATAATGGCCATAAATGCGACACAACTAATCAATACCCCCGCACGACGTTGAATTAACAGTACAGACGCATCTTGGCGATAGGCTTTAATTAATGAAGATAACATCACGATCACCAAGACCACTTTGGCATAGAACCAAGGTTGAACTTGAAAATTATTCAAAAACAATAAAATCAAGCCTGTCCCAATGACCAAAGTAAATGCCAAATGTTGAAGCGCAACATAAGCCTTACGTCCTTTCGGATTGGGTTGTTGATTTTCGACGCCAAAATATAAAGTTATCGCACGTGCTAATACAGCAATAATCAACAAGAGCAAACTCGACATATGCACGATTTTAATGACTAAGTGTGTATCCATTTCAGCCACTCTCCTACTTTTAAAATTTAAGCTTTCGGTGCATGTGCACATTCAGGACTATTTGGCGCTTGACCAGTCCATTCAGTTGGCACATAAGCATGAATCGCCAAAGCATGAATCTTTCCTGGACTCAATAGGTCACCCGCCAGTGCATATACTTTTTGATGGCGTTGTACTAAACGTAAGCCTTGAAACACTTCACTTACAACAGTGACTTTAAAATGCGATTCTTTACCAGGGAAATAGCCACCATGACCTGATGACTCATTCACCACATCTAAGTGCACAGGAGACAATTGTTGTAAACGTTCAATTAATTGTTGCTCTAAAGTCATGCTTACATTCCACACGCATTCATTGGTTGCCAGCAGTATACCGTGAAGTTTTAGAATAAAAAGTAAATAAACCACACAGCCATTGGATAGATGCGCTTTGATGTTGAGCTTAAGACCTATCAAAAATTAAGCGAAATACATTGAAATGCTTTAATTTTATTCAATCACACGATATTTTTTTATAAAGTTGTTGACCCTGATTTTTCATGCTGTATTATACACGGCATGCGGGAATAGCTCAGTTGGTAGAGCATAACCTTGCCAAGGTTGGGGTCGGGAGTTCGAGTCTCCTTTCCCGCTCAAAATTTTTTATTCAGTTTTTTCACTTAAAAAATTGATAGACTCCGCGGGAATAGCTCAGTTGGTAGAGCATAACCTTGCCAAGGTTGGGGTCGGGAGTTCGAGTCTCCTTTCCCGCTCCAGATTCAAAAAGCCCTCATCGAAAGATGGGGGCTTTTTTTATGTTGATTTTATTATGTTTTTTAAAAAACCTTCTTCCTTTGTTATTCGATTCAATAAAAAATATTCTTAATGTAATTTGTATTTTGTGACCAAGATGTGACCATGGCGTGCCCACGACAATAAAAATGGCCTCAATTGACCTTAAATGTCCTCAATCGATCATCACTTTCAGAGCTTTTTTGAAAGCAAAAAATCACCCTGTTCTCTTCCAAACAAAGTGTTTTTTACCAAACGATCAAAGATTTGTGACCATTTCACTTTTTGATGTGACCATTTGTGACCAAACTAGCTATTATCATTTTGATTATTATCAATTTTCTTAAAAATCAATAAATCGCCCACTTCTACATCTAATGCAATACAAATTTTATCAATGGTTTCAAAATCAATCCGTACAGATTCATCATTATAAAGTTTATGCAAAGTAGATTTATTAATTCCAGTACTTCTCACCAAATCAGCAACCTTAAGTTTCCTTTCTGCTAATAAAACCGCCAAGTTTGAGATAATCATAAAATTTCCTAGTTAAATCATAAAAAGTACTTGCAACAACATAAAAATATGATAATTTATGTCTTAGGAATAATTTTTCCTAGTTACCTAGTAAAAAATATGAGGCTCTATTATGTCATATACCTATCTCACAGCCCAGCAACTGGCTGAAAAAATCCAGTACGACGCTCGTACTATCCGCAACCAACTGAAGGACAGTGTCTTTATTGAAGGTGTTCACTACATCCGTCCTTTTGGTGGTCGAAAAATTCTTTTTGTTTGGGAACGCATTGAAACTGAAATGCTTAAATTCACCGGTTTAAGCATGGATGCCTTGCAATAAGGCTTAGGAGGTTTAACTGATGGCTACCATCCGGGAACGAAGTGGCAAACTGATTGCCGACTTTCGCTACATGGGCATTCGTTGTAGAGAGACAACCAATCTTGAAGACAATGCTTATAACCGACGCATTTTGAAAAAACGTCTCGAACAGCTTGAAGCTGAAATTACTTTGGGAACTTTTGAATACGAAAAGTACTTTCCAAAAAGTAACCGTGTTGAGGAGTTTAAGGAAAAAAGAAGTCAGCAAATTGCTGTACAGACCAAAGTTCCTCTTTTTAAAGAGTTTACTGAATTGTGGTTTAAGCAGAAACAAGTTGAATGGAGAACCTCATATCAGCAAAAGGTTTCAATTGTGATCAAAAACTATTTGATTCCTGCTTTTGGTAATCAGGTTCTCTCGAAAATCAAGAAGTCAGACTTGCTGAACTTCCGTGCCTCTCTCGCCAAAGTGACACACGGAAAAGATCAAACAAGTCTGAAAGCATCGAGGATCAATCAAATCATGACGCCTTTACGTATGATACTCAATGATGCGGCTGAACGATACGAGTTTGAGTCGCCTTATAAAAATATTAACAATCTGAAGGAAAGCAAGATTGAAGTCACACCTTTTTCTCTGGAAGAGGTGCATAAAATTCTTACCACAGTGCGTGAAGACTTCCGCCCCTATTACACCATTCGCTTTTTTACGGGTATGCGTACTAGTGAAATCGATGGTCTGCAATGGAAAAATATTGACTTACAGCGTCGTGAAATCCACATCAGAGAAGCATTAGTGAACGGTGTGCTTGGTGGAACCAAAACTTATGGTTCTGACCGCACGATCCAGATGAATGACCGGGTTTACCAAGCCTTTCTGCAACAGAAAAGCTTAAATAATGGTAAATCAGAGTTTGTTTTCTGCAATCGTGATGGTGGACCTCTAGATTATCGTCTGGTGAATAAACGTGTCTGGCATCCAATCTTGCGCTTTCTAGGATTAAAGCCTAGAAGAGCCTATCAAACACGTCATACAGCAGCAACTCTTTGGCTGTCGGCAGGAGAAAATCCGGAATGGATCGCACGTCAATTGGGACATTCAACGACTGAAATGCTATTCCGGGTCTATAGCCGTTACATCCCCAATGTTACGCGCCGCGATGGCAGTGCATTTGAAGCCATGCTGGAAAAACTAAATACAGAGGAGCTTGCACATGAATAGTAAAGCTTTCTTTGGTGGTGTGGTCGTCAGCCCTGAAGCAGATATGGTCGCTCGTGAATTAATCCATGAGCTACACATTCCCAAACTGCACAATCTGGCCTTTTTGCTGGAAATCAATAAATGCTTCGATGATCACCAGGCGTTGAGACTCTGGTTACAGCGAATGCTGGATGAAGGGCAAGCCCATTACGATGACTTGGCCCAACAGGCCCGTCTCCGCTTAATGAGTCTCGCTCACTAATAAAACAAACACAGACAGAAGGTCATCCAATCGATGACCTTAGCCCCTCTATATCTATAAAAAGGTGAACACATGCATAAAGATATTTCAATTTGGATGCCACTCTATATTGGCGACCTACAGGCAAAATTTGCACGAATGACGGCAGAACAAATTGGTGCGGCACTGCTGTTAATGATGGATTTCTGGAAAAATGGTGCCATCCCTCATGACCTAGCTACTGTATGTAGCATCACGAAATTACCTCAGCACACCAAGGCTAAAACTTTGTTGAATACGCTGATGGCTCTGGAATTGTTTGAAGTCGAGTCTGAGGAGATTCATTCAAGTTTTTTAACCAGTTTAAAAAGCCAGGCATTGCAAAATCAGCAAATGAAATCTGATAAAGCTAAAAATGCAGCTCAAGCACGTTGGGGGAAATCCGCAAGTAATGCTCAAGCATCAGCCAAGCAACGAAAAGTAAATGCTCAAGCAGCTCCTGAGAAGAACCCGAGTATTACTCAAGTCATGCTTGAACCATGCCCTTCATCTTCATCTTCATCTTCATCTTCATCTTCATCTTCATCTTCATCTTCATCTTCATCTTCATCTTCATCTTCAAATTTTGAAGAAAAAAATGAGGATTTTTTAGAAAATTCCAAATGGATTTAGGAGAGTGATCATGAATACCATGCTTAAAACGCTCCAGTTTCGCACAGAAACAACGGAAACACTTTGCCCTATCCATCATATACCCCTGATGGAAATCGCTGGTCACAAGCTATGTAAATTGTGTGCCAAAGAAACCGTCCATCACTCACATGCAGCCTATGCAGATGAGTTGCAACAGCGATTGCTACAACAGAAAATCAAAAACTCAGGGCTCAATAAACGCTACCTGGATCGTGGCTTCAAGAATTATGTAGTTGCATGCCCTGCACAAGACAATACCATCAAACTATGTCAGGCCTTTGCACAGCAGATTATTTCTGACCACAACCCGAACATGTTGATGATTGGTACACCAGGTACAGGTAAAACCCATCTGAGTGCATCAATTATTCGCAACATTCTGCATAACAGTACAAAATCTGCACGCTACTATACCAGTGCAGAAATTGCTCAAAAAATGATGGACACTTGGTCAGATGCTTCACGCTCTGAAAAGGAAGTCATCGACCATTTCTCCAGCTTTGATTTATTGGTGATTGATGAATATGGCCTGCATGACCGGCATGAAAAACGCCTGGAGATGGTGCATAAAGTCTTATATAGTCGTTATGACAATATGAAATCTACCCTTCTGATTTCCAATTTTACAGTCCAAAATATGCAGCGGGATTTAGGTGTCCGATTATGGTCTCGGTTACATGAGAACCATTTGATTGTAGTGCCGTGTTATTGGGATGACCGACGAATAAGCGGATAGCCAAACTCTTTGCTCAAGCCAATTATCTTCCGAGATAATTGGCTTTCTTTCTAAAGATTCAGAACATCTAACCCAGCAGATAACTCTCGGTTTCCACAATCAATATCCTATTAAGTTTGAACTATACATATCATATATTTACAAGATATTTATATAATCCATTTTCAACAGGCTTATTTATTCTAAAATCAATTTTAACAACAGAAACAGGACCAGCATCTGTTTGCATTAAAGTCTCTTGTGCACTACCTTCGATATAACTTAGAAAACCGATAAAATAGAAATCAACACCTTCATCATCATCTTTTTTCACGAATAAAGGTAGCAATGTTCCTTGTTGCTGTGCATTTAAAATCACCTGAACATCAGGACTAGAAATTTTTCTTTTTGATTTAGACATCCACTGAAAATGTTGCGGATCAATGAACTTATCTTCATATTTTGTACTATCAGAAATATCATCTGCTTTATGATAGGTGACAAATATTGGGCAATTTGATTTATCTTTACTAGCTAAATATCCACCCACATTTTGTGGGTTTTGATTTTTTTCCCAATTTAAAATACGGAATACATCTTTACGTCCATATTTCGCATAATAAACAAAACCACGGTTGAATTTAACTATATCAAAATCTTTAAAATATTTACTGATTGCATATTGCACATTATCATTTAAGAATTTTTTAAAAGTAGAGTTTTTAAGAGCTTTCTTTAAATCATTAGAAGCAAAAAAATAAGAATTTCTTATCCCTAAAGAGCTCATTGCCCCATGATCTTTAAAATATTTAGTCGGGTTAAAAACCATATTTAAATTATTAAGTATGGATACCAAATCATCTTTAGAAACACTGATTTGATATCTTTCCTTTACTTCATGTTGGAATGTTTCGACCTCTATTACATCTTGATCATATTGAATAATTTTCTCTAAAAGCAATGATTCTAGTACACGCTTTGTATTGTTAATTTCTAGAGCATAGAATTGTAATAACGCCTCTTCGAACTCATTTAAAGTTGGTGTAATTTTTTCTATCGGATTTATAAAGGAATAATAAGATTTTGCATAATTAACAAAACTAAATGGATCTCGCAAATCGGTTTGTAGAAAATCCATCATCATCGGCATACGACCAAGCCGAGTCTTTAATAACTTGTAATCATTCACTAAATCTTTTTTCATTTGAAAATTAGAATTATTAATCGAAGCAAAGATTTTTTCTTTAGCAATTTCATCAAAATGAATCGTCGATGCACCTGGTAATAATGAACCACCACTCGTCACTAATTTGCGCAATTGATCCTTATTAAATGAGCTGTCACCAAATAAAGCCATTGGGATTAGAAAGTTCTTTTCATAATTGCCAATGAAATCGATAACGGTCAGGTATTCTTTAGTTGCAGTTTTTCGTAGTCCACGACCTAATTGTTGGACATAAATAATCGATGACTCTGTTGCTCGTAGAAAAATTACTTGATTAATTTTAGGAATATCAATTCCTTCATTAAAAATATCAACCGTAAAAATCATTTCAATACGATGATTATCTGCCGAGCTGATTGACTCGATCGCAGCTGTTCGCTGTTCCGTACTATTCTCACCACTTAAAGCTATACTTTGAATCCCTAAGAGATTCATTTTCCCTGCAAGCTCTTTCGCTTCTTTAACGCTAGAACAAAAAACTAAGGCTCTTAATTCGCCGTTATCTGTACCAAACTTATCTGAAGCTTCTTTGATCTTTCGAGCACGCTCATCACTAATTAAATGACCAAAATCAGTATTATCATCAATCAGCTCTCCATCTATTTCTAAATCTGAAATTCCAAAATAGTGAAAAGGGCAAATGAGATTACATTCCATGGCTTTTTTAAGCCTAATTTCATAGGCTATGTTGTAATCAAATGCTTTGAAAATATCAATACCATCGCTTCTTTCTGGAGTCGCGGTCATACCTAAAAGAAATTTAGGTTTGAAATATTCTAAAATTTTTAAATAGCTAGCAGAGCCTGAACGATGACTTTCATCTATTACGATATAGTCAAAAGCCTCTGGTGAAAATTGAGTTAAATGATGATCTCTAGATAAAGACTGTATAGTGGCAAAAACATTATTGTACCCAGCTATATCTCGATTAGATCCTGAAAAAATAGCAGATTTAAAATCGGTCCCGAATACATTTTTGAAAGTCTGTTGTGCATCAAGAAGAATATTTTCTCGATGCACAATAAAAAGCATACTTTTTGCTTTGAAATTGCGTATATCAAAAGCCGAAAGATAAGTCTTTCCTGTACCTGTTGCAGAGATGAGTAAAGCCTTAGAAACATTGCCCTCTCGTAATTTTTCCAAACTACTCAAGGCTTCTTGTTGCATTAAATTAGGTGTAATTGAACTAGAAAGCTTTATGTTCTGTTGTGGTAGTTTCTGAACAAATTGTTTTTGGGCCTGATATATTTCACTATATTGTGCTAAATACTCATCAGTCAATTCTTGTGCATCATTAAATAAAGTCTTTTTTTTAAGCAGCATATCTCGCATAATTTTACTTTGAGGCAAAGCTCGAATAAAAATATTGAGCTCTTCATTTTTACTCAATGCATTAGCAGTTAAATTACTGCTACCTAACAACACACTTATATGATCTTCACGCTGGAATACGTAGGTTTTCGCATGTAAATCAGATTTCGTATCGATACGGACCTCAATATTCTTAAACTTTTTTAGTCTTTTTAGTGCATCTGGTTGAGTAAAATTAAGATACTGAGAAACTAAAATTCGACCAGGAACATTCCTGCGTTGTAAATTCTCTAGCAAAGAATAAAGTGTATTAAAACCACTCATGCTCAAAAAAGCTGTAGTGAACCAAAACCTTGTGCAATGTTCTAATTCACCTTCAAAGGTATTGATCACTTTTTCTAATGGATAATTATTTTGTACCAACTTAGTTTGATAAATATCTTCTGAATAGGAAGATTGATCAATAAAGCTTGTAATTAACCCTTTACTCAATGCATCTAGAATCATTTTCTTTGCAACTTATCAACAATAGGTAAATCTGCTGCTGCCCAGTCGAGAATAGTTAGTTCATCAATAGTCAACCATTGATAATCCACATGTTCTAATAACTGTAAATTTTTATCATTGCTATGACATAAGAATGTATTCAAAGAAATACTGAAGTCAGGATAGTCATAGTCAACCGTAATAAGATGTGAATGTACTACAATCTCCATGTTTAATTCTTCTTGAATTTCACGAATAATTGCTTGCTCTGGCGTTTCATCTTGCTCAACTTTCCCACCAGGAAATTCATATTTCAAAGAAATATAATCATATTTAGATGGTGCTCTTTGTACACATAAAATTTTATCTTCATGTTTGATTACGGCAGCAACAACAGCAATTTTTTTCATAGACAATATTTTTTAGATAAATGAGAATCTTACTATAAGCATAAGACTTAGATAAGACAGGCCTGTAATAATTAAACATTTTGAATAGCTATCAAAATAAGACCGTCTCTTATCAAGTTTGTGGGGTCAATCCGAACCCTCTTACTTTTCAAAAATTTCATGTTTAAATGTAGTGGCCGTACAATCGCCCACTTATTTTTAAAAATCACATTTACATATAACAATTTACCCATGTAAATTATGATTTATTTTAGTTGCTCACCTTTCAGTGTCACACGATCAAAACTATACACATGGGCAAAAGGACTCTCAACGCACCGTCCCACTAAAGGCATCTTTTGATCTGGTTTCCCACTTTTTAAGAGGACATCAGAAGCACATATCGGGCATGTACCTTTAAACTTTGTCACCCGAGTAATTTGATTTCTCTCTTTATCCCGATACATTTCAAGATCAGCATGATCTTCAGCGAATGAAATAAAACTCATAGGGGCTTTAATTACACGATGCTCTGGTAAATTCCATAACGGAATTGCCCAGTACTTAAACATAATAAATGAAAAGAAAATCAGACAACTAATCCAAAATAAGTCCAACGATGTAAAAGATTGTTCATCACTAACCAATACCAATGAAAAAATAAAAACATAAATAGCCCAGCCAATCACACTACCAAAGAGTACGGTAATCATTACCAGTCCTCTCAAGCTCTTATTTTTTAACTCGCCATTTTTAAAAATGAATTTATAAAACCACGACAGTTGAATGTCGGCAGGATTATTTCGCTCATAATGAACAATATTATCTTCAGGACTCTGATTATCTTCATCAACTTTAGCTGTAATTTTTTTTATTTCCAACCAATATATTCGCTCATTCCCCTTCCCACCCTTAGTATCATTTGTATTTACAAATGGGATGTATCCAAGCTCATCAAACACTGCACTGTGCCGGTGAATAACACACTTTAAAAAATCATTTAATCGTGAGTCATTGATCCATTTTCCAAGTTCTTTAGAATCCATTCTTTCCGCTGACAATTTTCCATCAACAGCAACTTTCAATTGCTGCCTGGAGTAAGTAACTTTCTCTTCAAAACCACTCTTATAACTCTCAATTGTTTTTTCAAATAACACCTTTAAACAATCATACGCCCTGTTGATCGTAGGCTGGTTCACTAGTAAGCCATAAAATAATTTTAGTACTTTTATTTCTATTTCAGTCACTTATACACCCCACTTACCCGTATTACCCCTGTTAATACGGTGTTTTAGCGATTAAATCACAGTCATAGTAGAAGAGTAAATTAACTTGCTAAAGGATTTGTACTCATGACTATGTATGTTGCTCTCAATGAAAATAATAATCTGGTCCAAATAGAAAATGTTGAACGTGGCTTAGCGTGTAAATGTACTTGTTTTGAATGCGGTGAAACTGTCATTGCACGCAAAGGTGATATCAAAGAGCATCATTTTGCACATGCCAGCAATAAGGAGAGCTGTAACATTAATCCAGAATCTGTACTACACAAATACGCCAAAGAAGTCATTTTAGAATCTATGGGTTTAATGCTTCCTGCGGTCCCAAATACTGAAGACAATGAAGCTGCATGGTGGACATTTGACAAAATTATTCCTGAATTTCACTTAGGGTTAATTCGTCCTGATTTAGCCTGTTATTACAATGATGAACCAGTATTTATTGAAATTGCTGTCACACATTTTATTGATGAGAATAAACTCAAGATCATTGAATCAATGAACGTTAATACATTAGAGATTGATTTATCGAGCTTATTACAGACTGAACTTGTAATACCAAGTGAACAAGCAAAGAAACTGATCCTTGAAAGTCTGGATCATAAAAGTTGGCTTTATCCTCAAGCCCCTAAAGTGATTAAAAATGGAGTTGAAGGGAAAATATCTAAAAATCCACTTGAAGCAACTGAACAACTCGCAACAAACACGACTCCTAATGTTTCATCTTGGGAAGATTATCAATTTACCATCAATGGAATATGGGTACGTGCTCGCAAATTTTCGAGTGGAATGCTATCCGTGAATTGTATTTACAACCCCGAAATCATTGCAATTCTAAAGCAATGGCGGAATGAAGGTGGTGGCCGTTTTGATCAAAAATATCGTTCATGGAACTATTGGCAACCGTTCTCTGCTACCGTCTTAGAAAGGTTAGAACAAATGCACACACCTAAAGATATAAAGCACTACTAAGGTGCTTTATATCTTTATTACATTCAAGTACTTAAATATATCTATTGAAAATAAATTCTTTAATACTCTTGGGCTAATATCTTTTTATCTTTTCCCCCCAACCAAACTAAATACTCATTCTCTATTGCCTGCTTATACGCCCAGTCGGCAACCCGATGCGAACGTTGCAGATCGGTTAGAAAACCTAATTGAGAAATCTCTCGAATAATAGATTGATCATGCAGATGATTACGCTCCTGCCACTGATGTAAGAATTGCGGTGATGCTAAATAATTACTTTTTTGTGAGTTGCATTTTTCATCCGCCAGGACAAAGTTATGTCCGGTATCGGCAGGATATAAAGACCATGGAATAAAATGATCCACTGCATATTTAGATTTTTTTAGGCTTTTACCGCAATAAAAACACTGGCATTCTTGCAAATCAATCAGAAAGTCTGCGACCTGTCCTAGTTGGTTACGACTCGGTGCAAACATGAATTCATCTAGGTCAGGTAACCCATCTAATACAACCAGGTTCTGCTTATTCAGCCGGACAAAATCAATCCAGCGCTTCTGGCAAAGCTCTTCAATAATTTCACTAAACTGTCTTAAACAATACATCACTTTGGGTAAAAGCTTGAGGGACTGTTTGGAGTCTTCAAGGCAATAGAGAAATTCTACCGTTTGACCATTCAGATTCTGCAAATATACTACCGGCATTTGCTTTACCGTTGTCGCAACTGTTCGCTTCAGCCTGTTCCAGTAAAGTACATCCTTTCTCAACGCGGCCAAAGTCTTGAATTGTTGCTGTGCATTCTGAATTTCACTGATGATCTTTGCCTGCTTACCAGTGCTTTGATGAATAGTAAAAGGCTCATACTGGTTAAACTGAAACGGCAGTGACTGTTTCCAGTATAAGTCAATAAACTTTTCAGCAATATCCTGATATTCTAAATGCAAGGCAGCACCAGTATCTTGCCCCTGTTCAATCGCCAGACGCGTGATACTTATCAGCAAAGCAAACTTATATGTCGAAGTAAAAGTCCCTGACTGCAAAATCTGCTGAATATGCTTTAAGAATTTCAACTGTTCTTGAGGGGTTGGTATTTCGGCTATACTGAATAACATATCTAAGCCTGCACTTTTCTAATCAAAATATTCATCCACTCTTCTGTACGCTCTGGACGTTTATCTACAGTAATCCATTGTTGTAACAGTAAAGCCTGATCGATCTGCTTAAGTAAGTCATGAGCTTGCTGTTCATTCAAGTCAGTAAAGCTACGCCCCTCTATCTCACGGTCTGTATTGCCATACTTAAAAGACATGTAACACACACCATTTAGCTTTAATGCTTTGAATATAAGCCCCAGCACTTCAGTTAGGCGATCTCTTTCACAATGTAAAAGAGATGCACAAGCCCAAATACCATCGTATTTATTATTCTCAGCTAGGTCATAAAAACTTTGCTGACGTACTTCAATATTGGTCAGCTCCCTGGCCTTTTTAACCAGCTCGGCAGAATAATCAATTGCCTCAACTTGATAGCCTTTTTTCTTAAATGCCAAAGTGTCCCGCCCCGAGCCACAGCCCAAATCTAGGATCAATGCCTGTTCCGGCAAATATCTTAGAAATGGTGCGTAAAGACTTTCCATTTCAACCTGATAGGTATTTTCAAAAAATGCTTGAGCATGTTGATTGTAATAATTTGATGTTTGATTCATTGTCTAAAAGCCAATATCTTATGTTAAAGAACATACTGATTTTTCACTAGATAAGTCAAATGATCAGTCCTATGAATGAATCAAACTCTTATTTCACTGTATCCGGACAACTGAGATAGAAACCAAACTGGTTCTTGTAAATGGAAAAAATATGGGCTTCAGATTTCGCAAGAGTATTAAAATATTACCTGGATTAAAAATCAATCTGACGCATAAAGGCATCAGCAGTGCAAGCATTGGTAAACCTGGTGCTTCTTTAAATATTGGCAAAAAAGGTACGCGAACCAGCGTTGGTATTCCTGGCACAGGCCTATCCTATTCAAAACACCAGCCCTATAAGAACAGAGTTGGCAACCAAAAAAATCCTACTCAGGAACAACAATCGTTCTATACATCACATACTGAGAAACCCAAATCGAATGTCTGGATTTGGGTGATTTTTGGATTATTTTGTTTTATTGTCGGGGCAATTATTTTTTAAATTTAGCCATTCTTTGTACCCCATAATCTCCACTGCTAGGCAAAATTTAATTCATTCATTACTATGGAAGGATGTTAAATACAATAAAGGTTACCGCTGATGTCTGATCATGACAGTACTCTGGATTATGATGAAAATGATTTAATCGACTCTCCCTTATCTCAAGTTTTACAAGAGGATAATGAGCAAATTGAAATTCTAATTTATCGATTACCTGATAGTGACTGGACACTGGAAGTGGTGAACCAAAGTGGTACTTCTACGGTATGGGATGAAACATTCCCGTCAGATCAGGAAGCTCTATCTGTCGCTTTAGATGGAATTAAAGCCGCAGGCGGTATTCAAGCATTTTCCGAACTCAGTGACCTCGAAGCAAAGAAAAATATTTTTCCTGAATCCCTTACTCGCCATTAAAAATGAAGCTGCTGGCGTGGATCTGAATCAGTATTTTCTGGATTCTTAGAACCTATCGCGATGATAGGTTCACCTCAACCCAAACCCATCTAGGGTTGAAGGGTCAAAATTTTCATCAAACATAAACTCATCTGCTCGCTCTTTTTTTAATGTCGCAAGTGCATAAAAAAAACATTTCTCACATAACTGCAATTCATATCTTTCCCCGTCATGCTTAGAACCATAGCCCCAATGCGCCGATAAAGTTCCAAACTCCAGTTTCGTTGATTGGTTGCATACATCACATACAACATCTGTAACGACTTCTACCTGTTTCAGTTGTTTAATTTCCATTTTAAGAGCTTATAAATTTTAAAATAAATAGCATTGCTATAAGTTGTGACCCCACTCATAAAAATATAAAAAATCACAATATATTGTATATAGATTGTAAATATACACAAAATATAGGGCAGATCGATCTTGTTTAATATTTCAAAAAACTATAAGAATATTCACTTGATTATTTTTTACACTTATGAAGGACTATGGAAACGGCTTTTGATTTCAATGAAAAATTTGGCGCACCTAAAAAATTGTTGTGCAAAAATTTTAATAAAATCCAAATCAGTATACACCCTGATTTTTCTGGAATTTATCTTTGCTATCAAGAGGCTTTCAAAGCTTTAAAAACAGATCTAGGTATCTTGAATCCACGTCCCGAAATTCACGTCTGGAAAGATACTAATCTATCCGGTTATACCATCGCCAGTAATTTCCAATGGTTCCTATACTGGACTCAGAATGCACCCAAAGAAATTAATCTAATTATCCATTCTCTTCCCAAAGATAACAAAAAAATCGAACTATTAAAAAATGTGGCTAGTTCCGAATTTCTAAAATTTCTATTATCTACTTATTATGATCTTAATCGATTAAATCCCAAAAGGTTACATAACTTAATAAATGAATACATTTCTGCCGAGGCTATTTACAAGTTAAACAAAGAAAATTCTTTCAAACCTCACCGTACTATGAGCTTAGACCTGCTAGCAAAACTACTCTCATACACACGATATCAGCTGAATTATCGCAATAAAGTTATAAACCGAAAAAGACAAAGTGTGCTTGATCAACTAGAACAAACTAGTGAAGTTGTACAACAGCTTTTAAATAATGTGGACTTCGTTCTCACGCCAGATCAGCTATGGAAAGCATAATGTCAGAATCCAACCCAACCCATCAAAATATTGCTGATATTCCAGGGGTATCATTAAAACAGACATTGGAAAAACTCTTTGGTGATGAGCAGCTCCAACGTACCGAACATATTCAATATGTTGCTGATTTACTGACTTCGCACCCAACTGATCAATGTCTGGAAGGACTGAATCTCGATCTATTAGATTTTGATCTAGAAACCAATTCTGTTGTTGCTAGACCAGCTGCATTGGTCTCCTCTCGAAAACATACTGTTAGCGCAACACCAGTTACTTGGTATGTGAACTCAATTGCACAATTAGCAGAGTCGGAAGAAAACGCTTTAATCTGGAATATCCTGGTCTTAAAAGCAGCAATCTATTTAATTGCCCTTCCAGACATTAAACCTGAGCTTTTTAAAGAAGACTACACTGAACATTTCAATACTGTAAAACGCTTATTTCAACGCTTCCGTGTGGCCAATAGGGTTCTGAATCCCGATAAAGAATATCAAAATACACGCGAATACATGATCCTTTGGGAAAAGCATCTTAAAGATCCTACGCTTTCGTTAACTGAATTTGTTCAATATTTAAGTAATTTCAATACAGATCCATCCAATGATTTTGAAAAAAATCTACTGAATAATCTACGCATTACATTTACTTATATTTTAAACAATAAGGCCAAAATTGCCAAAGCGAGCATCGAGACTCAACTTCAACATGATTTTTTAGATGAAGATCAGCTGATTGTAGAAAGTTCAGAAATTAAAAAAGGTCAAAAGTCTAAAGCTCTTAATATAGAAGAACAATTAGATGACCAAGATACACGTCAAATACTTGTAGACCCAACCATCGTTACCCCCCTTGCTGCATATTCAGAATCCGGCCAAAGCTATGTGCTGCCTCTGGTTGCCAAACATATTCAACGGAAAGAACATTTGCTGCCATACAGCAGCCTCTTTCCTAATACCACAAGCATAAGTGCCCTAATTACTGAACTATATAAAAATTACATTGTTGAGATTAAAGAAGACTCTAAAGACAAGGATAAAGAAATCAAAAAAAAGAAGGCATCCTTGATCCTGATGCTGTCATTTCTGACAGGTAATAAGATACAGGAATGGCTACGTCTGCAAAGTAAACGTGTTAAAGCTTTAAATTCCCGCCAAAAGATCCTACAACAGGATGAACAATATTTCCTCCGTACTAAATTTTCAATTTTTGAAAATAAAGATTTTGCTTATCCTGAGTCCTTACTCAACCAAACCATCTATCTGGACATCCCGATCCCGAATTCATTTATTGATTCTCTGCGGGACGGTGACCCCGTTAAGGAAGAGGACCTTCAGCAACATTTGAAACAGCTGAGAGCCAAATTTTATATTCCAAAACTATCACTAATAAGAATTGGCTCTCTTTTACATCAGACTATTTTGCAACGCACTGGAAATAAACAGCTTGCTGACCTTCTCACTGGTATTGATGCCAATAAGTCTTCTTCTACTTCTTATTGTCATCAAAATATCCTGACTTTACAGACCGAGTATGTCTCGATTTTAAAAGAGCTGTGTGAGTCGTTATCCGATGAATACCAGAATATTGAATATGCTGCAGAAAAAAACTTTGGAAGCCGCAAAGCACCTACTTCAAATGTGATTCAAAATATCTTTGCCACTCTCAAATTCAGAATAATTTCACAAAAAGAAGACGACTGGATAGCAATTTTTAATCACTATAATCTGTGGATGTGGCATTTCTTGTTGCTCTTTACTGCTGCGCGACCCGTCGCTGAGTTTCCTGGTTTTTTAAAAAGCTTTAACCTGAAAAGAAAAATTTTGATGGTTTCTGATAAAGAGGTGGGTGGGCGTCAAGGCTATGGACGTTTGATTCCACTGTGTCATTTTGTTGTACAAGAACTCCTGAAATTCATAGATTTTCTACATTATTTTAAAACTCAAATTACTCCTATTCAGCCAGAAATTTCAAATAATATTCAGCAGATTCTAGAGAGCAAGCTCCCACTGTTAAATATCTTTCAGGATGGTCAATGGCAACCTTTGAGACCTTCGACTGTAGAAGACTTTCATCCAGAGTTAGGTTTGGAACATGAAAACTGGCACCGGCATACAGCCCGTGCTTTTCTCAGCAATAAAATTAGCGAAATTGAAATTTTAGCTTTATTCGGTCATGAGCCGATGCAGCAAGAAGCTGCGCATCCTTATTCCAGCTTATCTATTTCACAATATTCAAGCATTGCTTATGTTCTTGAACAAATGAAAGATTATTTTAATATTACCGGTATTGAACTCGATGTCCTCATCCAATAAACGAACTAAGCAAGCTCGACCACTATATGCAGAAAATCGTAGAAAACAAATTCGTCTTGAGAAAGAGAAATCTCCTCGATCGGATGTAGAAAAGGAATTAATTCAATATTTCCAAGAAATAGAACTAGAACAAAAAGAACATCTTGAATCCTTATATCCCGCAATTTATGAGTTTATTAAACGCAAAGCTCCAAGCTTGGCCTGGAAAAAATATGCACATGAGTTTTTTCGGTCATATATCAAGCAAATCAATTTAAATCGTCGTGAGACTTTGCCCCTACCGAATCTGACATTTGAGATGAAGCGTGATCAACCAGTTTTTACCATGGACTGGATCGAGAAGGGACAGCAGGTTGATGAAGTTCTTGATAAGCTTTGGGACTACTGGATTCTAGCAAAAGATAGCAAGACATTTTCTGATGATGAAATCATTGGAAATATTGTTATTTCTGCCATGCTTTATTCCGGCTTAAATCAAAAAGCCTCTTTAGAAGCTTTGCTTGAACACTTAAAAGATCCGGCAAAAATCAGAAAGATCGAAGATCTGAATATTATATTTTTAGAACCGCTCTCTCCCTCTTATGGAGATCTATTTATTGATGAAAAAACCATTCGTAAATCGCGTAATTTTATTCCTGATCAAATCACCCGCTTATGGTTAATTCATTTTAATAGCAGAAATATTCGTACAGTAAACCAGAATGTAGAAGATTATCTACAGCTTATTTTTAATAAGATTAAGTTACCATTTAATCTTAAAACTTATAAATTATTACGCGACTACGCCAACTTTAACTGGATGCAACTCCCGAAAGTTGACATTGATCCTGCTCTCTCACAATGTCTTATAGAAAATACTGCAACCTGTGGCTTATCAGAAATAGAATTTGAAAGATTTCTTCATCCAAAATTTAAATATCAGCAGGACACGCTTACTGATTCAGATGTAGAAAAATCACCATCTATTGTGGGTAAATCTTACTCCAATGATGACATTCAGCAAGCTTTGGATGATGTTATAAAGATTCACAAAGACCTTTTACAACTGATTCGTACATCACAAACTGATCAAGCCATTGATGTATTAATCATTAAATATTGTCTTGAAAATACTGATAAATTTAATGAGTACAGTAAACGTGTCGCATTATGGCTCATCAGCCTTTATAAACCAGAATTAGAACAGATTCAGCAACTGGCTGAACGTTTTAATTTTTGCGTAAACCAATTTCAAAAAGCGTTTCAGCAGAATAGACCGTTAGCAGATAGTTCCATTTACACTTATTACTCCCGTATTGCTGAGCCCTGGCTCACCCATTCCTTACAATATCTAGATAGCGAAGATGATCTGAATACGAACCTAGCGAAGATCTACCAACAAATTATTACAAACACCCGTCTCGCAGATGAAGCAGGCCAACCTGAATTTAAAAAATCCAGAGGTCAAACCAGCAGGATGTTGAAGCGCTTCCATAGCTTTCAACGAACAGTTTTCGAAGCTGAATCTCTCGAATTAGAATCACTCGCCATACAAAATAGGCCTAGAGCCCGTATTATTGGCCCTTTGACTTATCAAGCTTTCATGAACAAATTAGATACCTTATTTTCAGGTGCTAATAGTCAAGAAAACACTTATAAGACATTAAAAATCATCTATATCTTAGCTTACCGTACCGGTATGCGTATTAATGAAATTCTAGGCTTACGTGTGCGGGATATCGAGGGCTTGAGCTGTCTATCAGTATGGATTCAGCCCTACGGCTCAAAAAAGAAAGGAAACTTACATCAACTTAAAACAGATAGTGCTGAACGCAAAGTTCCTGTGTATTGCTTATTAAAAACCGATGAATATCAACTATTTCATAATCATGTAGTCGAGCAACGTTTACTCAATCAGCAAAACTTATACTTATTCCGTAATTGGAATGAAAATAGCAAGCTGAACAAACATACGGTGACAACACCTTTTAGAATGATTATGAACGAGCTTTTTAAAACTCATGATTATTCTTTTCACTCATTTCGACACACGGCTGCCAATCACTTATCCGTTCTGCTCAACTGCGATTACGCTCCCCTAGTCAAGAATCTGACGGATTATACTGAAGAACAATATCAGTCCATTCGGACAGAGTTACTCCGTCATACACATGGTCAAAATCATTGGTTTATGATTGCCCATTTACTGGGTCACATTGACCCTACAGAAACTTTTAAAAGTTATATTCATCTAAGCTACCTGATTGCTGGGCATAAAATACTGAAATATCACCCAGACATCGATACTCAACTGGCAAAAAAGATGATGGGCTACCTACCTTCTTTCAAATTTTTAAACACAGTAAAAGATTCTGCTCCATTCAATTTCGAAAAGCATGCTGTTCATTTAAGTCAGCAGTTACTCAACGATCAAACTGACTGGTTAAAAAGTAACGTAGAAGACATTCTAGATGAGGTTTCATTTAACTCAAAGCATCATGATTTTTTTAAATATTTCGCGGGAACAAAAGAATCCAAAGTTTCATTTGCATGGTTTTTTAAGTGCCTAAATTTACTGGAAATTCATCATGATCCAGATCGGGTATCACAAGAAATGAGTTTACCTGTCGAACTGGTTAACTACTGGTATGAAAATGCCAAACAACTGGGCCAACTCAAGTCTCAAAAAAACAACCCAAGGTTATTTGATCTCAACAACACAAATCATCTGGATAAACCTTTGAAACCCTCGATGATAGATACCTTTGAAGAGCGCAAAGCAAGGAACTATTTCTTTGAAAATATTCAAAATATCTTTGAAAAAAAGCCAGATCAAATAAAAGCGGTGCTTGAGACATTTTTAAGTCGTGTTACAGTTTCGCATACCGGCATTCATTATCGCTGGAATAAAATTGATCAATTGGAATCATTTTATTGCAAGGTAAAAGACCTGTTTCCCCATCAATTTTGGCATTTGCTTGGACAAGACTTGGTACAATTGCTAGATAAAAAGAAACAACCTTTATTACTGAAGCTGGCTAAATCGAGCACAACAGAGCATCCTACGACTCAAGAAGATTATGTTCGTCTCCAGCTTTACTCGACAAAAGATGCCAAAGCACTGGCCGCATTTAAATTTTGCTTACATCTAGCTTGTATTGGCAGACCTCGATCTCTTGAACTGCAAGTTGAAGGTCTAAAAATCACTACATGCGATTAAATAATTTAACCGTTGCTGCCTTATCTAAATGATGTGTGCTGAAAAAACAAGAGGTTTTAACTTGGTAAACTATACATACTCATCAGGAGTTTATCATGAGCAAGAAACACAAGACGTATACGGCAGAATGAATCGTACCGGGTTTGTCGGAGACCAACTTTCCCTGAGATAAGAAGCATCGCTTCGCAAGGAAACATCGAGCAAAACGAGGTCTACATGATTTTCATCATGCTGAGCGAATCAAACGAATTTGGAAAGAAAGTTCGGGGCGATATGGCGTTCGTAAGGTCTAGCAATAACTGCAACGAGAAGTTATGTTATTGCGCGCTGTACAAGTGTGCTAGGTTATGTGCCACCTTTTGTGTTTGAAAAAATGTTCGATGATAAGATTAACACGTTAGGTCAGGTGGCCTAACTTAAATAAAAAAGTCTCCGACAAACCCGGTACGGTTCAATGCAAAATCAACAACAACTTGAACACCCATTTCTCATACAAGTAGGGCTATTTTACAGATCGAAATGATAAATTCATAAATTGCTTTTCAAAAAAAAAGAAACTAATATGTTTCTTATATGACCTAAAAGCAATAAATGTATCTACAATGAATAAGTCTTTACTTCAGCAAATCAAAAAAAGACGAACCCAATTGGGCTTAAAGCAAGTTGATATGCAATCCCGTACAGGCATTTCAAGACAGCAATACCAAAAGCTGGAAAGTCAGGGTAACCCTCGATTAGAGACCTTAGAAATTATCGCGGCAGGATTAAATGCTCAACTGATGCTCATCCCTGATGATAAGGTTCATTTGATTAGACAATTATTGAATGATGAAATTAAAGTCACTATTGAAGATCAGGATAACTTAATGACTAACCCATGGAAGGGTCTTCTCGGAGGAGAGGAACCATGAATACTGTTGCCGTCCTGAAATTAACATTACATCACGCTGTCGTTGGATACTTGGCAGGATTTCAGAGCGGAAAAAATATTCTGGTTTTTACAGATTCTTTCCGCTTTGATCAGCAACGTCCGACCTTGAGCCTGCTGACTTCCCCCTTGTATCCTCAAGCGGATAAAATTTTAGAAAAGACCTATGTTACACATCAGCGTTTACATCCCTTGCTATCAAACTTGCTACCAGAAGGTGCATTACGCGAACTGATTGCACAAAGCCTCAAAGTACATATAGACAATGAATTTCAGTTATTGGCAGCTTTAGGTCATGATTTACCTGGAGCACTCATTGCGACTCCATTAGATCCAGAAGAAATTCCAGATGAAATAAAATTCAAATTGCAGATCTCTAATCCAGATCAGATCTTAAAGCAAGAGATCCGAACAGATAATAAGTTTTCCTTGGCCGGCGTCCAAATGAAGTTTTCCATGAAAGCCAAAGATGGGCGTTTTACACTAGCACAGGCAACGGAAACGACTCTACTCGGGGACTGGATTGTCAAAACTCCTTCTTCCAGACATGCTTTTGTTCCGCTAAATGAATATTCTATGATGACCCTTGCCAAAACGGTCGGAATAGATGTCCCTGAGATTCGCTTGGTGGATATGGCACTCTTACAAGACCTTCCACCATTAAATTTACCCCAAGAGCAATATGCTTTTGCAATCAAAAGATTTGATAGACAGAATACTGCTGATACTACAGAGCTTATTCACATCGAAGACTTTGCTCAGATCTTCGGTGCATATCCACAGCAGAAATACAGCACCACAAATTATGAGCAGATAGGAAAGATCATTTATCAATTTTCAGATAACAAAATTTTTGATATTCAGCAATTTGCCAGCCGCTTACTTGTCAACATTTTGCTCGCCAATGGAGATGCACACTTAAAAAACTGGAGTATGATTTATCAGGACAAAAGAACACCAAGATTATCTCCCGCATACGATATATTGATGACTAGTGTATATGTTGAAAATGAGCGTCATTTCGCATTGAATCTTACCAAAAATAAAGATTGGTATTTAGCTGAGATGAAACACTTTGAACAATGGGCTGAAAAAGTCGGTGTTCCATGGCGTGTTATTGAAAAACAACTTCACGCGATCATGGACAAAGCACGGTCAGTATGGCCAGTGCTATTACTAGACTTACCTATGATTTCTGTTCATAAAGAAAAATTAAGAGAACATTGGAAAAAATTGCATCCAGACTTTCAGATACTTACAGATGATTAGGGTAATCTGAAACCAAACTAAAATTTCTCAAACAAGTTCATCACGTCATTTTCCGTCAGTTTCGCTTCGCCCTCATGATCGGTACTTAGAATAGACTGTGCCAGTTCTGCTTTATTTTGCTGTAAGGCAAGAATTTTTTCTTCTATGCTTTTATTGGTAATCAGCTTATACACAAATACTGGCTTGTCCTGTCCAATCCGCCATGCACGATCTGAAGCTTGATCTTCAGCAGCAGGGTTCCACCATGGATCATAGTGAATGACCGTATCTGCGGCAGTTAGATTCAGACCGACCCCTCCTGCTTTCAGACTGATTAAAAATACTGGCACTTGTCCAGACTGAAATGCTGTAATGACTTCATCTCGCTTTTTGGTCTTTCCAGTCAGCTTCACATAGCCAATTTCTGCGTGATGGAGCTGTTGCTCAATCAGTTCCAACATTGAGGTAAACTGAGAGAAGATCAGAATTTTTCGCCCCTCCTCCACCATTGGAACGACCATATCCATCAACTGTTCAAGTTTGGCAGAGTGTGCCTGCCCGGTTTTCACTGAATCCAGCTTTAGTAAGCTAGGATGGCAGCACACCTGACGTAGCTTCAGTAAGGCATCTAAAATTTGAATTTGACTACGTTTAAAGCCTTTTTCTGCCACAATTTTCTGAATATTTTCCTGCATCGTGGCACGAACAGCCTCATATAACTTGGATTGCTGGTCATTCATATCAATATTGACTTCAATCGTAGTTTTTTCTGGCAATTCTTTGGCTACGTCAGTTTTCAAGCGACGTAAAATGAAGGGCTTAATCCGGTTGACTAGCTTTTGCCTTAACTGCTGATCACCGCGTTTTTCAATCGGATGACGGTACTTTTTATTAAAAATTTCTTGTGAATATAAAAATCCTGGCATCAGGAAATAAAATAGTGCCCACAGTTCACCCAAATGATTTTCCATCGGGGTACCTGTTAGACACAAACGATGTCGTGCTTTTAATTGGCGTACTACCTGTGCAGCTTTGGCACGCGGATTTTTGATATTCTGCGCCTCATCCAAAATGAGTTGATGATATTCATATTGCTTTAGTTGTTCTTCATCTCTCGCTAGAAGCGGATAGGTGGTTAACACAATATCATAGTGCGGAATCTGCTCAAAATTCTGATGGCGGTCGGGCCCCTGTAGCAGCAATACCTTGAGCTCAGGGGTAAATTTCTCCGCTTCTTTGAACCAGTTATGCATCAGCGATGTGGGTGCAACAATTAAGGCGGGACTGTCCTGCAAATATCCAGCCTGCTTTTCCATGAGTAAATGGGCTAAAGTTTGTGCTGTTTTCCCCAAGCCCATATCATCTGCCAGAATCCCGCCATGCTGGGTTTCCCTTAAAAACTGTAACCAGCCTAAGCCCTGCTGCTGGTATGGACGCAACTCCCCCTGAAAACCTTGTGGTGTCGGCAGTTGTTGCTGATAGCCTTGTTTGAATTTCTGTACAAATTGCTGCAGGCGATCACTGACCTGCCATGTCATCCCAAGATTATGCTGCAATTCTAATAATTGACTCGCATCATAGCGATCAATACTGCGCTCTTCTTGCTGTAAAATGCTCTGCAGATGTAACAATACCGGCTTAATATCCCTAGCGGATAGAGCCAAATCAGGTTGATCAACTGCAGTTTTCACGGTGAAAATTTGACTGTCATGCAGATGAATAAACGTCCGCGGATCAAGTAAATCAGGATTTACTCGCACCAAAGCTACGAGCGCATCAAGCAAATTATAAGAATTACCTGCACTGTCTTGAACCGTCGCCCCGATATTGAACCAGTCCTGCTGACCTTCAGATTCAGTGATAGAAATATTTAAATTTTCGACATATTGCAGGTTAAAGGGGCTGTTTTCCAAATGCTCTATCTGCCAGCCCATCAACTCAATTTGATTGATGGGCATGAGCTGTTTGATCCAGTCTCCATAGAAAGCAAAAACCATAGAATCAAGACGTTGTTTATCCAGTTTTAATTGCTGGTCATAACTAAGATCTTTCACCCACTTCAGTGATTCGACCAATAGCTGTAAACGCTGGATTGACTGTTGTTCCTGAACTAAGTCCCGAAGCTGTCGCACCATTTTGCCATGCTGTTCACCAATAAAACTGTCACCTGATGTACCTGCTTTAATTCGCCCACCTGCATAGGAGAATTCAATTTCAGCACAAACAGACTCTTCCCATTTCCAATCAAATTTATCTAAAACACCGAAGCGTAAAATTGGCTGGGGACTACCCTCAAAGACATCAATATGCTGAATAAACTCGGGTTGAGGCAGATTTTTCACATCTGAATATTGATGAGTCAGTTGCTCAAACTCTGGCAAGAGCGTAGCTGGAAGATCAGGCATCTGTAAAAAATGGTAGAGCAGATTTGCCGTATATTCACCATATAACTGGCCCACCGTGTTCTGTTGAATATCCACATAACATGGTGGCTGGCTCGCGAGAATCTGGATATGTGGGTTTGATTTTAAATCGAGTCGAATATCGCCATTGACCAATTCAATGTTTAAATGCTCCGTCTGTTTGTTGACACCTTGTTCCCAGATCAATTCGATGTGATAGCCTTGTTCTGACCATTGAAGTGCAGCATAGCTCTTTTTTTGCCAGTACACATCGCCACTTTGAATAAAAGATTTAAAGTGCTCCAATGAAATTCCGGAGATATCAAGATTGCTTTGATAAAAACGCTCGTCGCTGTTTATTTTGGCGTAATAATAAATCTGGTTAAATAATTGTCGTTTTTGTTCAGGTAAAGTCAGATGCTTTCTGGTGATATTTTCATATTGGGTATAATAACTTTCCCCCGCAATTGAGCCGTTTTTATTGCGTCTGGCCTTCTGAACATCAACTGTCAATTTCTTTAAGCTGACAGACTGATCTAGCAGGTAAATTAAATAATTGTTTGTTTTGACAGATTGCTCTGGTTCAGTCTGTTGTAAATACCGTTTAAAATCATTCAACCAGCGCTGCGCCTGATCATCCCCCCGTTGGCGTTTTGTGATTCCCTGCGGGGATTGAGAGTCAGCATAACGCTGCTGAAATTCCTGGCGATATTCCTGAAAGAATAACCGCGCTAAAGCCGCAGCATGTTTACAGTTATATCCAACCGGACAAGTGCAGTCGTCATCAATTAAACGGTCTTTTTGGGGATTATAGGTAATCGCAGTATCGTAATAATCTGTCCCTTCAATTTGGGCATACATCGTGACACCGTCTTTTTCCTCAAAGAACTCAACCGTTTCCCTATCAATGTGTTTAGCATAGCTCAGACTGCGCTGAATAGTTGCGGTACTAAAACGAGATAGAAAATTGATCAATGAGGACATAATTACCGGACACTAAAAATGTTTATACAATTATAACGGACAAAGCTCTCATTTCAGAACAGTAGCCGAACTGCTCAACCTGAGCACAGATTCGACTCACTCAATAGGAATATTGTGAGTAAAGACAATCAAATCCGAGAAGTTAAACAGATCATTGAGGTCGAAAATATCCTGATAGAAAGTTATCATTTCTTCACGACCGTTAATTTTAAACCAAATGGGGTTAAAAGTTTTAGCATTGTTTCTAAGGTTGGATTTGCATCGGATCGCTCTAGCTTCTGTAAAGTTTGAAGCGAAATTTTAGTGATCTTGGACATTTCATTTAAAGTCAGATGCAACTCTGTTCTAATGAATTTTGCAATGACATGTATCGGCCAATCGGGATTCAGTTGAATCTGTTCTAAGACATATTGTCTTTTTTTAATTTGCTCTATTTGAGAGAGTGGAATAAAACGTTTATCCATAGCAAATCTCCTTTAATTGTGCGCAAATACCTTCAATGCGATATGCACAATTTTCTAGAATTTCATCATCTATCCCGATAGATTTCATCTTGGTTAAAAGCCCTTGATACAAAGGTAACTGTTCAGAAAATAAAGATTTTATTTGTTCTATGGTTAAAGAACTGCATTCTACAATTTGATGAGCAATTGAAGCCCAGTTATTATCGTCTTTTTCCCATCGAGTAGATCTTGCGATTCCATCTGGATGTAACCACATAGGGGCAAAATCAAATAAAGGCGTTAATCGAATATCGCCATTGTTAAACCTTTGAAATGCTGTATTACGGGTATGATTATCTTTATTTCCTAAAGCGATATTGGCTAAATCTCTTTTTACATATTCAAGAATTTCTGTTTCTGGATCCGTACAGCAATTCATTATAATTTTGCAGACTTCGTTATGAGACATTTTTACTCCGAAGCCCGCTTTACCACTGAAAGAAGCTAAACTTTCTTGGGCTATTCTTTCAACACGGTTATCAACCACTTGCCGATCAAAACGTGGAATAAATAAAGTTCTTCCATGTAATTCTAGAGGTCTAAATACTCGCAATCCTAAATATGCTGCTATTTGCATATATAAGGGTTCTTGATTCAAAATTTTGTTTAGACGTTGATCTGTTCCTCGGCTAAATTTAACCAACCAGTGCTGTTTAGCCATTTCATCAGGTAAGGTATGATCAAGATAAAATAGCTCATCATGACCTTGTGTGAGTAATAGTTTTGGCCACTCGCCTTGAACACCCGATGATCCAGAGATAAATAATCCAAAAGATGATAATGACTCGAGAAACTCTTCACTACGTTCGATAATTTCCTGTATTGCAAATCCTTGTACTAACTGATCTGCATATTGAGTTAAAAGCCATTCATGAGCTTCTTTTATTCTTAAGTTACCGATAGGGTTGCTCGCTCCTACTTTAAGCAATTGCCAATCTGCTGACTCTTCTTCATACTCGGGGCGGCCAAGTTTTTTTAATAGTTCTTTTCGACCATAACCTTGAGGTAATAGATCAACTAGAAAAGCTGGCCACGTAGGCTCAATATTGCTTTCTAAATTAATCGGATAATGGTTTGAAACAGCATGACCATCTCGTAAACCCATATGTTCAATTGCATAATCCATTGAATAATATGTTCCGCAGCTAGCTTTCCAACCTTTAGCTTTTTCACCTATTACTTCAATAGTGGCACAATCGATCCATTGATTATTCAGAAATATTTGGACAGAGCAAAAATCATTCATAATTCTATTTAAATAGTAAAGTATGGGCGGTTTTGCCTATTATATACTTATTATAGTGGTAAAGTATTATTTTTATCCAAGTGAGTTTTCAAAATTATGCTTCATCCATAATCCATTCTTTAAAAAGAGCATCCTCGATTTCATAAGTACCATTTTCTGGTTTAAAAATAATTTGTTTTTTTGATAAAGAACGTAGGGCCGATTGAATACTTGATACCGCAATGTTATCTACACCAATGGAATCAGCCAGATGTTGTCTAAATTGACTACTATAAAGTTCAACTTGTGATTCCGCTATGGCTTTTAAAATTAGCTGTTCTAATAACTTAAACTCTCCCCATAATCCCGAAAAGTCACGATGCCCCATTGTATCGGCTATAAGCTGTTCCTTTGCAAAATCTATAGCCAGCATTGGGTTTAAGGCTAAACGCTCCACTAATGATCTTGCTAGTTGAGGACTTTGCTTCATATCTAAAAAAGCATGCCATAAAATTTCTTTATTCAAACTACGTCCTGTTGTTTGATTAAATACATCTGCCAGATGATCTGTAAATGCTTTTGTTAGATTTGGAAAAGGTAAATTCTGTCCATAATGAAAAAATGGAGCACTACTTACAGAAAACATTTGTCTCAGGCCTTCTCGACTTGAACCAGTAAAAATCACCTTTATTGTTTCTTTATGCATATCTAAAGCGGTACGTAAACTGGCAATCGTGGTTTTATATTTTGAACTAGCTAAAGCCTGAATCTCATCAAGTAACAGTAAAATAGGTTTCCCCTGCTGAGCCAGTTTAGTAATGCTAGACAAAATACTGGAATTCACTTGTCCTTGTAAAAGTGTCACTTCAGCTTTTACCCCTGCCACCTCTGTACTTAAAGAACCAATATTTTTAATCCAATGTGTGGCTTTCCCCATTAAGCTATTTTGTTTTGAAAACTCATCAAGAGCTTTTACAAACTGCCCTTCACTATGCAGGCCTGCATCTAAAAAACTGAAATAAAAAACGCGCCATCCAAGCTGTTCAGCTAGAGGCGTAATATCTTTTCGTAAAAATTCAGTTTTTCCCATCCGGCGTGGGGCAAAAAAAGTCAGAGAACTAGCTAGTCCAGTCTCAAACATGCCTAAAATTTGTTTCGCCAGTTCTGTACGTGGAAAGTGCCAAGGGTCATTGGAGATGGTCATCATTTTAATTACTCGGCAATGATTTATTTATTACCATAGATTGTATTAGATTCCATTAGATTGTAAATGTCTAATTAGATTTCTTTAATCTAATAGGATCTAATCAGGCCAATAAAGCACCTTCTTACAGATCAACTGGTTTATTTTATAACTCCATTATTTTGTGGCTTAATAGACATATATGGACATAAGACCCAATATCATAGATTTAAAATTTAGAAAACCTGAAGAAGTTGTTACTTTATTATGTGAGAGGCTTCGTAAAGAACGACTTTATCTGGAAATGACTCAGGCAGACGTCGCTACACGTGCTGGTATTAGTGTGAATACAGTATCTAATCTGGAAGCTTGTCGAAATGTTTCATTTGAAAATTTAATACGCGTTGCCATGGTACTAGGCCGATTAAAAGAATTAGAGGAACTCTTCAAACCTCATTTAAAGACCCAGATTGAAGAATTGCTGCCGCACTGCTGGAAACCTAAATCGAATTAAAATTGGTATGGGATTCAGCGGACGCTTACGTAGATCAACGATATCAAGCCGTGCAATAAAGAATAGACAATAAAAAAACCCCGAATCATTTCGGGGTTTTTAAAGTGACGAGATTAGATTAATACATATACTTTAACTGGTGATTATTAATTAACTCCTCCAGTGAAGTATTTACATTTTTCAGCGTTAATATGTCACTAAAAACAAAAGCATTGCCATCTGCGCCATCAATATCCACACTGATGACAGTATCACTTCCTTGTGTCGTCACTTTAATAAAATTATCCACAGATTTGTCCGGACTATAGTTATAAAGTAATTGAGTGAGATCTACTTTATCTGCCTGTGAATCCGTGTAGGTATCACCTAGCGTAAAATCTTCCCAGACATCATGTCCGTTTCCATCTGTAGTTCCGTCCCCAGTGAGATAGTATAATTGAACAGTGTCTGACCCTGCACCACCAATATATGTATCATTCCCCCAACGGCCATTCAGAATATTATTTGCATCGTTACCGATCAGAATATTATCCTGCTCATTACCATAGGCGTTAATCGCAGCCTGGCCAACAAGCTTCAACTCTTCCACAAATTCAGCTGTATAGACATAACCCTGAAGTTCTGAATCATAGCGAGTCCAAGAGAGATCATAGCTTACTGAACTTTCTACCCGGTCATACCCTCCGTTATCGACCACCGTCAGCTGACCATCGATGCTTGTAACAGCATAATCTTTTACGAAGTCATATTGAGCATCTACAATAAAAACATCATCGCCGGCAGTGCCTGCTAATACATCTTCTGTGATCTCAGGAATATCCTCATAATTGACAACAGTCGTAGTGCTATAGTTGCCCGCATAATCTTTTACAGTGAATTCAATATAATCAATAGGGCTGGCATAGCTCACACCAACACTAAATGTACCATCCAGATAACTATAACCTGCAATACTTTCAAAGCTTTGGCCATTTTTGAGGACCACTTTATATTCTAGATATGCATCCTGTTCCATCTGCCCATAAAGTGTACCAGCAGAAATCCCCAAATTTGATACGGGCTTCGGTGGGGTTACATCATTTGGCAGATCAATGGTTACAAATTCTCTACTACGTCCATTTTCATCAATAACCCTTGCCCTGATTTGTTCCCCGGTATACTGCTCTTTAAGTAAAGTAAACGTGAATTTACCATCATCATTCCATATACGCTGAGAGTTAATAAGCTGTCCATTAACAAAGAGCTCAATAGTTGCATATTTTTCCGCTTGACCAGTAAGCTCGAAGAAATAGGTACCCGTTGTAATCACAGTTAGCTCTTCTATAATCTCTGGCGGTGTTGTATCAACTGGAGCAGTAATGACCGTATGAGCACTGTAAGACCCATTATAAGTTTTAAAGTATAAGGTTTCGCCATTTAAATAAGGCCTATCTAAATAACCACTAAACTCACCTTGACTATAGGTATAATAACTACTGACAAGCTGTTGATTTTGATCAAATACATAGACCGTTGTATTTGGCTCGGCTTTTCCTGATATCTCAAAGCCATTATCCTGTATAAGAACATCTGTTAGCGCGGCAGGGGCATCCACTGCAAAATCATAATGGACAGTTTCACTCGTTACATTGTAATTTTTATCTGTAACTTCAATTATCAGATCCTCACCCAACCAGAAATGTTTACCCCACATATAAATATCAAAGTAACCTGATGCATCTACATAGATATTTTCTTCAATGACAGTTCCATCTGTTGCTAACACCCGTACTTTTACGCCCGCCTCTGACTGTGCAGAAATATAATCCTGATCAATACTTAAGATACTGACAGTCGGTGGTGTACTATCCAGCGGAGCTGATATTTCGACAAAGCTGCCCGCTTTACCTGTTGCCCAATCTGTGGCAGCCACAAAAAGTGGTTGTCCCAGCAACTGTTGCAGATTAATTGCGATTTCAAAGTATCCAGTGCTATCTGCAAAGGAGTTATACCAGTCATTATTTATCCAAGATCCTTGCTCATCCAGGACGACTATTCTCGAGCCAGGCTCTGCATAACCACTCACCACGGTACCATCAGCATTAATTTGCACCTGATCAGGGGCTGGTAAGATATCGTCATCAGCTGGAATCAGGACTTGATCTACTACCGTTCTATTTCCTGCCGGATCTTCGAGAAGAATATTCACAGTTTCACCTTGGGCATAATATGTATCGACCCAAACATTGAAATCTGAACTGTATAGGTTCCCCGCATAGATCTGACGACCTGTTTCAGTCACAAGAAGTAATTTAACATTTTCATCCACTTTACCTGACAGATTAAACCCTCCCCAATCTTCGTTGGCCTCAAAGCTGAAATTCTGGATTGGATTTGGTGCAGTCGTATCTACTGGAATCTGGTAGAAGGTTTCTGTGGTATTTCCGGCCTTATCATAGAGTACAACTTTTATACCTTGATCAAGTTTATAGGCGGGATCCACCAAATACCCACTTAAATCGAAGTTAATGGTATGATCCTCAATTGTTGTATATGACCAACCAACTTCTCTACCATCGACGTTATAAAGCTCACCATAGTAAACATCATCTGCATCCAGTTTGACTTTTAAATAACCATTATTATAAAAATCAGGAACAAACTGGATTGACTCAATTCCAAGCGCAGTCGTATCTATGGTGACTTCTTCCACATTCGTTGTAGAAACATTACCTGCAATGTCAGTGACCACTGCCTTAAACTGATATGTTCCATCTGCCAAATTCTGATCAGCTGTGGTATTTGTCCAGGTTTGCCCACCATCACTGGAAATTTGGTAAACCAGATCTGTATATGGTTCTTGTCGGGTCAGGGCCAGATTAAATTTATTATCACTACTGATCTGGTCTGAAGTACTACCTGTATATCTTAGCTGCGTAATTTCCAGTTCACCAATCTGCGGTGAGGTAGTGTCAACAGTGACGCCAAGAGGATTAATATTGGCAATATTTCCAGCCAGATCCTTTACGGTGGCACGGTACAAATATGTTCCATCTGCCAGGCTAACCTGCTCTTTCGTGGTAGATGTCCAGGACGTGCCGCCATCTACAGATATTTCATAGCTAATATCAACACCTTCATAGATTTCATTGGCAAATCCCAATTCAAAAGTATGATCTTGGGTAATATAATCTGCCCCTGATTTACCGGTATCCTCAAACTGTTTTAATCCCCAGGTTGCTGTCACCTGATTATCTACAACAACAGTTTTAACCAGTTCAGACTCATTGCCTGCCACATCAGTAATAACCGCCTTAAACTGATATGTACCATCAGCCAGGTTTTGCTGCTCTGCCACCGTTGCTTGCCAGGTTTGTCCCTGATCCTGCGAAACAAAGTAGCTGACTATTGCATCTGCTTCATGCCCAATCACATTGAGGTTGAAACTATGATCCTGCGTGATTAAATCAGATGTCGAACGGCCAGTATCAACGAAATTTTCAAAAACAAGCTGTCCAGGCGCAGGTGCAGTGGTATCAACTGTCATCTTTTGAACCGCTGTTTCTGCCGTATTACCTGCGATATCGGTGACAACCGCTTTAAAATAATATTCTCCATCGGCAAGGTCAGTTTGTTCAATCGTGGTTTCTTGCCACGAAACACCCTGGTTGGTAGAAATTAAATATTGCACCGTCGTATCAGCCTCTTGACCCGCAATATTCAAACTAAAGCTTTTATCCTGACTGATAAAATCCGTACCTGAACGGCCAGTATCCTGATAGTCATTCACCATAATCTGCCCTGGCACAGGTGGTGTATTATCAATAGTAATGGTCTGCACCTGAGTTTCTGCAATGTTACCTGCAACATCTGTGACCATGGCCTTGAATTGATAGACACCATCGGCCAAGTTACTTTGCGCAGCCGTTGTGGTTTGCCATGGGCCGCCATCTTTTGACACCAGATACTCGGTTAAATCACTAAGAAAATCGTCACCTTGCAAAGCCAGAGTAAACGTATTGGACTGGGTAATAAAATCAGAATCTGATATTCCGGTATCAGCCGCACCCAGCGGTAAGAAAATCTCAGAAATTGTGGTATCTACCGTGATAGTCTGCACTGCTGTCTCTGAACTATTCCCGGCAATATCAGTGACCACTGCCTTAAATTGATAGACACCATCGGCCAGGTTACTTTGCTGAGCATTTGTTACCGCCCAAGTGAGCCCTGCATCGCTTGACACATAGTATTGCACGGTCGTGCCAGCTTCCTGCCCAATAATACCCAGAGTAAAGTTCTTGTCCTGACTAATGTAGTCAGTCGCCGATACGCCGGTATCTTCATAATCTGACAGGATAAGGCTACCTGGTTGGGGTGCTGTTGTGTCAACAATAATCGTTTCTACATTGGTTTCTGACTGATTCCCCGCAATATCCGTAATGACTGCCTTAAACTGATATGTACCATCATTTAGATTGGTTTGTTCAGCACTGGTTACTTGCCAACTCGCGCCCTGATCTTTGGAAACCAGATATTGCACCGTAGTACCCGCTTCTTGACCATGAATACCCAGCTGGAAGCTTTTATCCTGACTAATTTGATCAGTCGTCGAGCTACCGGTATCATCGTAGTCACTAATACTGAGAGTACCAACAGCGGGTGCTGTGGTATCTACGGTCACACTTTGAATCGCAGTTTCTGATGTATTGCCAGCAACATCGGTCACCACAGCCTTGAACTGATAAACCCCGTCGTCCAGATCTGTCTGGTCGGCCGATACGCCTTGCCAGGTACCGCCATCCTTGGACATCCAGTAGCTTATCGTTGTTCCGGCTTCTGCCCCACTCACATTGAGTTTAAAGCTCTTACCCTGACTGATTTGATCAGAGCCAGAATCACCTGTATCCAGATACTCAGTAATTGCTAAACTCCCGGCAATCGGAGCTGTATTGTCGACCACGATATTTTGAATAGCCGTTTCGGTCTGGTTTCCAGCCTTATCTGTCACAACCGCTTTAAACTGATAAGAACCATCGTTCAGGTCGTTTTGTGCTGCAGAGGTTTCCTGCCATGTTCCTCCCCCATCTTTAGACACAAAATACTGGACAGTAGTCCCTGCTTCCTGACCGCCAATAGTAAAGGTAAAGCTTTTATCCTGAGTAATCTTGTCTGTAGATGAAAGACCTGTATCCTCAAAATCTGTAATATTTAACGTAGCTGCAGGAGGTACTGTGGTATCCACTGTGATGGTTTGAATTGCTGTTTCAGCTGTATTACCAGCAACATCGGTCACAACGGCTTTGAATTGATAGATACCATCCGCCAGATTGGCTTGCTCTGCTGTGGTGGTTTGCCAGGTAACACCCTGATCGGTGGAAATCAGGTATTGCACTATTGCCCCAGCTTCCTGACCCGTAATTTCCAATTTAAAACTATTGTCTTGACTGATGAAATCACTTTGAGAAGCCCCGGTATCATCATATTCAACCAGGTTCAGCTGACCTGTGTTGGCAACGGTGTCAACAGTGATCGTTTGTGCTGCTGTCTCAGCACTGTTGCCGGCAACATCAGTCACGACTGCTTTAAATTGATAGATGCCATCCGCTAGATTCGACTGCTCTGCTGTAGTCGCTTGCCAGGTCACACCCTGATCTTTTGACACCAGATACTGAACGTTACTTCCGGCTTCCTGTCCACTGAGGCTTAATTTAAAGTTCTTGTCCTGAGTGATCTTATCGCTTGCTGAACTGCCCGTATCTTCAAATTCGGTAATAGCCAGTGTGCCAGCTACAGGGGCTGTCGTATCGACTGTGATGGTTTGAATCGCTGTTTCAGCTGTATTACCAGCAACATCAGTCACAACGGCTTTAAATTGATAAATGCCATCCGCCATATTCGACTGCTCTGCTGTAGTCGCTTGCCAGGTCGCACCCTGATCTTTTGACACCAGATACTGGACAGTACTTCCGGCTTCTTGACCGGTTACACCCAGTTTAAAATTATGATCATTACTAATCTTATCCGTTGCAGAACTGCCGCTATCATTAAATTCAGTTATAGCAAGTGTTCCTACAGGAGCTGTCGTATCGACTGTGATGGTTTGAATCGCTGTTTCAGCTGTATTACCCGCAACATCGGTCACGACTGCTTTAAATTGATAGATGCCATCCGCCAGATTCGACTGCTCTGCTGTAGTCGCTTGCCAGGTCGCACCCTGATCTTTTGACACCAGATACTGAACATTACTTCCGGCTTCCTGTCCACTGAGGCTTAATTTAAAGTTTTTGTCCTGAGTGATCTTATCGCTTGCTGAACTGCCCGTATCTTCAAATTCGGTAATAGCCAGTGTGCCAGCTACAGGGGCTGTCGTATCGACTGTGATGGTTTGAATCGCTGTTTCATCTGTATTACCAGCAACATCAGTCACGACGGCTTTGAATTGATAAATGCCATCCGCCAGATTCGACTGCTCTGCTGTAGTCGCTTGCCAGGTCGCACCCTGATCGTTAGACACCAGATACTGAACAGTACTTCCGGCCTCCTGTCCGCTAAGACTTAATTTAAAGTTCTTGTCCTGACTGATCTTATCGCTTGCTGAACTGCCTGTATCATTAAAATCAGTAATAGCCAGTGTTCCAGCTACAGGGGCTGTCGTATCAATAGTCACAGTTTTCACAGCTGTTTCAGATGTGTTGCCTGCTAAATCCGTAAGTACCGCTTTATATTGATAAATACCATCTGGGAGATCCGTTTGATCTGAGATTGTCACCTCCCAAGATTCACCATCTTTAGAAATCCAGAATTCAACAGCAATATCTTCTGATACCCCATTTACGCTCAATTTAAAGCTTTTATCCTGGCTCACCCCATCACTATCTGAACTTCCTGTGTCATTAAACTCAGTCAATATAAGCGCTGGTACTGGAGGCGGGGTCGTATCAATAACAACAGTCACGATTTCAGTTTCTGACTGATTCCCTGCCTGATCTTTAACAATCGCTTTATATTGATAACTGCCATCAAGCAGTTCCTGCTGATCTAATGTGGTTTCTTGCCAGGTTTCACCTTGATCTTTTGATACCCAGTAAGAAATTAAAGCATTGGGTTCCTGTCCATTCAGTACCAATTTAAAACTGGTATCCTGGGTGATTTTATCGGTATTGGAACGCCCCGTATCAAGAAAATCTTCTACATTAAGAGCGCCTGGCTCGGGTGGTTCACGATCAATAGGCGCGGAACCCGATGCCCCACCACCACTTGCTGCCGCAGCAATCCCCCCAATCGCAGCCAATCCTAAGCCAATTTTTAAAGCAGTGGCTGAAATCGCAGCACTACTGGCAGCTCCTGATGTACCAACGACAGTTGTCGTTGGATTATAGTTAATGACTAATTCACCACCTGCCCCCTGAGTGGCTTCTGCCATCCATAAATTACTGCCATCACCCAGTACAATTTGTGGATCAGTCAAAATATTATAGTTCTCTACCATAATCTGGCTGCCATCTTTAAGGCGAATGACCAGATTATTTCCCTCTTGGCTAATACTTTGAATCTGATCTGGAGTAACTCCAACTTTTAATAACTCACCCTGTTGTAAACTAATCTGGTTGGTCCCTGTCTGGATATCTGAAATAGCTTTTTCTTCAAATCCACCATTTGGTTTTTTTACTAAGATTGAAATATTACTCATTGTTTACCCCATTATTATTGATTAGTGCCCATTTATTCTGGATTAATTTAAATACAGTTATTTTAAACAGAGTCTTATCAGAGTCTTTTGTTTATGTAAATACATAAAAATTAAGTATAATTTAATAATTACTGGAAAAATTAAATATCAGCATGCAGAGAAAAAATAGCGAAATAAATACCACCCTTTAAATTACTATAAGATTTCATACTATATTTAAAAAAATATGAGAAAAGAATCACACTAATAGAAAACTATAATTTCTATTTAAAATAATGATAGGATCAAAAACGAGTGATTATTCCAATATAAAAAAGGAAAAAATTTATATATTATTTTTTTAATTAAAAAAAACTAAACTCTATATTTATAAATCTTACCCTATTGAAATTCTATTCAACCCTGAGTTTCGATTCAAACCAGGAATAACAATCTTGGACAACTTTCATATTCTTTTGCATATTTAGTCAATGCTTTTTCTGCATCATGTTGCATACTAACCACGTATCTCCAAAACATATCTGACCAAACAAAAAAAAACGGGTGGTGTTTCAAAAAGTATGCTGGCGTTAAACAAATCCGTTATTAAGGTAAAAGAAAGTCAAATCAAAGGCTTTAAAATGATTTTCGAGCTTTTTAGAAAAGTTGCAACTTCTCCTAAATCCACGCCTGATTCGATGACGAATTCTACAATTGTTACCTTCAATACCGACGGTAAAAAACTTACCGATCACTTGCTTGCAACATTGAAATGCTGTGATAAAACTATCCCAA
>NZ_JBWYIQ010000029.1:0-41653 GCF_056779795.1 Acinetobacter sp. ANC_7682
GGTTGTACGGTAGATTTTAGAGGCAGGCTTATTCATTTTGAAATTATATTGCTGAATAAGCTTTTGATGCTAGGTTTGTGCAACAAAGCCGCTTCATTTTTAATAATTAAATTAAACTTAGTAATAAATTTTGGATCAAAAAAACCGAGATTTAAATCTCGGTCTTTTAGATTCACTGATATTTTAGTTTGGAATTCTCAGAACCTGTCCCGGGAAAATATCATCAGCATTTTTAAGTAATGGTCGGTTTGCTTCAAAAATTTTGTTGTACTGATTTGCATCACCATAAAACTCTTTAGAAATTTTTGAAAGATTATCCCCTGATTTTACTGTATAGAATTTACTTTCAGGCTCTGGTGATGAAACAGTAAGTTGATCATCGACTTGAGCAACATGATCAATATTACCCACAGCCAAGATGATCTTTTCACGATCTGCTTGAGTTTGTACTTGTCCTTTTACAGTCGCTAAATCACTGCTTCCATTATAACTCACAGACAGTCCTGTTACTGGTAAGCCGAGTGATTTAATATGCCCCAATAATTTATTCGCAATTTCTTGAGCAGATGGTTCTGCAGGCGTTGCTGGTGTAGCTTGTTGCTCGGCTGGTGCGGTATTCTTTTTCCCAATACCTTTCACAAAATCAAAAAGACCCATTGTTATTCTCCTATTGTTATTTCAGTTTGGTGATCAAATAATTTAGATCCCTTAATTTTTATACAGAAGAACTATACCTAACGCCGTTATCTTTCTTAAACTTAAGGTAACTTAATGTAATATTGCAATTTAATCCTTAATAAAAAAAGCCACCATAAAGGTAGCTTTTAAGTTCGAAAAGAACTGAATCTGATGATTAAGCTAATTTCTTAGTTACATAATCGATAGCAGATTGAACAGTTGTAATTTCGTTAGAGTCTTCATCAGGAATAGTAATGTCGAAATCATTTTCGAAAGACATTACAAGCTCAACTAGATCTAGAGAGTCAGCACCTAAGTCATCCATGAAAGATGCTTCGTTTTTAATCTCTTCAGCTTTTAAGCCAAGTTGTTCAGCTACTGCTTGTTTGATACGTTGTTCGATATCGCTCACAGGAATTCTCCTCATTGCTTGTGGCGGCGTATAATGCCTATAGTTTAATTGAATCTTGATATATTTGAAAGTTTATACATCGCATTACGCCATGTATAAACCGCCATTCACGTGTAATACCGTACCAGTAATGTAACTTGCTTTATCAGAAGCAAGGAAACTTACTGCATTTGCGATATCTTGAGGCTGACCAAAACGGTTCAATGCCACTTGATCACTCATTTTTTTCTGAATTTCATCACTTAACTGTTCAGTCATCTCAGTTGCAATAAATCCAGGCGCGATACTATTGACAGTAATTTGACGACTGCCCATTTCTTTAGCCAAACTGCGGCTAAAAGCTTCAATCCCAGCCTTTGCAGCGGAATAATTTGCTTGACCTGGATTTGCAAAATGCGCAACGACAGAACTGATATTGATAATTCTTCCAAATCTCGCTTTCGTCATACCTTTTAATACACGTTTAGATAGACGGAACACTGCTTTAAGGTGAATATTTTGGATATCATCCCAATCATCTTCAGACATACGAAGCAGTAGATTATCTTTAGTGATACCTGCATTATTCACAAGAACAAGTACAGGGCCAAAGCTTTGTTCAATATCTGTAATGAGTGCATCAATTGCAGCTCCATCACGAACATCGAGTACTTTTCCTGCACCACGTTCAGCAAATTGTGTAGATAATTTTTCAGCACCAGACTCAGATGTAGCCGTACCTACGACAAAAAAACCATCTTCGATCAACTGTTGTGCAATCGCAGCACCAATACCACGGCTTGCACCTGTCACTAACGCGACTTTACGTTCCTGCGTCATGCAATTTTCCCTTCTGCAACTAATACAGTATTTAAAGCATCTTCTAAACGAGATTTAGTATCTAAAGGCAATGCTTTTTCAACATGTGCTAGACGTTTTGCTAAATTTGTTAATACATTCCCAGGACCACATTCAACAACATAGCTCACATCTTGATCAGCCAATACTTGAAGTGTTTTAGTCCATTGGACAGATTCATAAAGTTGTGATGTCAACGCTGTACGCAATTCATCAACACTGTCAGCCACTTGTGCATTGACATTTTGAATCACTGGAATGCGAGGTAATTGAATATCAACATCTGCTAAAGCTTTGGCAAACTCTGCTGCCGCTGGCTTCATTAATGAACAATGTGATGGTACTGATACTGGTAACGCAATTGCTTTTGCACCTTGCTCTTTTACCAAAGCCATTAACGCTTCAACTCGTGCAGTATCACCTGCCACCACAACTTGACCCTGTGCATTATAGTTTGCAGCTTCCACCGAACCATCACCTTGAGCGGTGACTTGAGCACACAGTTCTACAACCTTAGCATCATCAAGACCAAGAATCGCAGCCATAGCACCTTGGCCCTGTGGAACAGCATCTTGCATCAACTTACCGCGTAAGTTCACCACTTTAACTGCATCTTTTAAGCTTAAAGATTCTGCAGCAACCAACGCACTGTATTCACCTAGTGAATGTCCCGCTAAATATTTAGGAACGACACCACCAAGCTCTAGCCATACACGCCATAAAGCAATACTTGCTGTGAGCAGTACTGGTTGTGTAAATTCAGTTTGGTTTAACCCTTCACCACTTTGCGCAATGTGCCATAAATCAAAGCCGAGTGCTTCAGAAGCTTCAGCAAACGTTTCTTGCACACTACTAAACTGTTCTGCAAGCTCCGCTAACATTCCTGCTTTTTGAGAACCCTGTCCAGGAAAAACAAATGCAGTTTTGGTCGCAAGAACGGCTTGCTCGAGGCGTTTAGCAGACATATAAAAATCCTTTATTCAGAGCTTTGAGTATTCAATTTTGATTCATTTCGATCATCTTGAACATCAAACTCAAGTCTTAACTGATTTGATGGAGCGAAATTTATCATTAAAAAAAAGCTTTGGTAATTGCCAAATACAACAAAAAATAGAAATAAAAAAAGGGAGCTTACGCTCCCATTTTTTCTACTAAGCTTGACGCTTAATACATCACCAATTATTCAGCATCAGCTGCTTTAGCGAATAATTGACGACCACGGTAGACACCATCTTTAGTTACGTGGTGACGACGGTGAGTTTCACCAGTCGTTTGGTCTACTGTTAATGCATTCTCGGTTAAAGCGTCATGTGAACGGCGCATGTCACGGCGAGAGCGACTTTTACGGTTTTGCTGAACGGCCATGATGGCTCCTTACAAAGATCGAAAAAATGGATCAGAACAAATTCGATTGTCTTATACCTAAGAGTATAACACAAAAATTAGTTAAGTTTACCCTTCAAAGCTGCCAAAACACCAAACGGATTATCTCGTTTTTCTTCAACAACTTCTTCTTGGGCAGGTTGATGCTTATGCTCACAAGACTCATGTCTTGGTGACAAAGGAATCAACAATAACAATTCATCTTCTATGAGAGAAAGTAAATCAGCGGTTGCAGGTGCATCAAATGAACCTTTTGTCGTTGCTTCACTCTCACCTAAGACGATGAAATCAGCATCCTCATCCAAGCGCTCTATCAGTGACTCATCATCGACTAAAGCCAGATGAAAGTCCAATTCGAGAGGTAATTCAACAGTATCCAAACAACGTTGGCATTCCATTGGAACCTTCGTTTCAACACTACCATCAAGCCAAACGATACGATGATACGCATCCATTGATAGCTTACAGTCTATATTGATCAATTGATTATCAATTGACCCAACAGCTTCACGGGATATACGAACAAAGCGCGACAATGGCAGTGTACCTGACCATGTGAAGCCCTGTTCAGCCCATTTAAACGGCTCAATCTGTGCCGGAAAGGTATTTGCTGACATAATTAAGGCGGCAATTCTACAAATTCATAAGTACTCTGTCAAAGATTAAGATACAATTTTGCACTTATTCAGACAGATCATTTGGGTTAATCAAGTCATGCATCAGTTGCAGCCGCAACCTGAAGTCACAACTTCATTACAGTTACACTATCCTTCGACCTCAAATTTGACCGATCACTTAGACCGCGTGCAACTCGCACCTTGGGTAAATCTGCAAACAGAAGCTCAACAGGTAGACTGGCTTATCTTACACTTTAATCATTGGTTTTCCCACTTAAATGTCACATTAGTCAAAGGCGACTTTGAACCTGAATACTTCCCTGCCTCAGACCAACAACCCGCTCGCATCCAATTCGCACATGGATTTTTCAATAGTGCTTTACATGAAATAAGTCATTGGACAATCGCAGGAAATCATCGTCGCACTCTTCCTGATCTTGGCTACTGGTATGCACCAGATGGTCGAACCGCTGAACAACAAGCCCTATTTGAACAAGTCGAAATTAAACCTCAAGCAATTGAATGGATGTTTGCCACAGCCTTTGGTCGAAAATTCCGCGTTTCTCTGGACAATTTAACGGGTGAAGGTGGTGATGGACAGTCTTTTAAAGACAATGTTTATGCTCAAGTACAACGTTATTTTTCAGGTGAAGCTCAGCTTCCTCGAGATGCTCAACACTTTATTCAGTGCATCTGTAAGTGTCTCAGAAGTGGCAAAACATTACATTTGGATGAATTTTCTCGTGCATCGCTAGATTAAGTCTAGTAAATATATATTCATGACATTGAAGTGAATGTCCATGCACGCAATAATACGAAAAAATAATCAGGAGAAAATAAAATGCTTCATTTAAGAGTACATCCTGACAATCCACAATCTCGACTTATTACTCAAGCAGTAGAAAGAATACGTGCAGGCGATGTCGTGGTTTATCCAACAGATGCGGCCTATGCCATCGGATGCCAAATTGGTAATAAGCAAGCAATGGAACGAATTGCTCAAATCCGTGATCTTGGTGCTAAGCATCAATATGCGATCTTATGTGCGGATCTCTCAGATATTGCAACGTATGCAAAAGTGGATAATGCAACTTATCGTCTGCTTAAAAATAATACACCTGCGATTACCACCTTTATTTTGCAAGCGACAAGTGAAGTCCCTCGTCGCTTGATGCACCCCAAAAAGAAAACCATTGGTTTACGTGTACCGAGCAACCCAGTCTGTCAAATGCTTCTTAAAGAGCTGGGGGAACCTTTACTCACCAGCACCCTGATTCTTCCAGGTCAAACTGAGCCTTTGGATGATCCATATGAAATAGAACAACAATTAAGTAAAAGAATTGATGTTTTTATTGATAGTGGACTTGGTACATTAACTACGACAAGTATTGTTGATCTCTCAGGAAGTCAACCTGAAATTATCCGCCGTGGCGTGGGTGATGTGAGTGCTTTTGAGTAAAATGCCTCACCATTCATCTCGCTTTATTAATTTACGCTGATTTTTCGTTATAAAATGCTTGGAGGGTCTTTATTTGTTGACCCTCTTGCGTAAAGTTGCTTGGTTCAAGCCAAGCTAAATAACTTTCTTTTAAAGTCAGCCACTCTTCATCCAACATTGAAAACCAAAGCGTGTTTCGGTTTCTTCCCTTGACCACTTTATGTTGTCTAAACATCCCTTCATATTGAAAACCGAATCGTAGCGCGGCTTTTTTGGAAGCTAAGTTCAACTCATGACACTTCCACTCTATACGCCTAAATCCTAAAGTAAAACACTCATTCAACAGTAAAAATAATACTTCTGTAGCAGCTCTAGACCGTTTTAAATCTGCTGAGAAGTATACATTCCCAATTTCAACCACTCCATCATCCAACCCGATATTCATCAATGCGATCCACCCCACTGGTTTGTTCGCTATGCGAATAACATAATAAATATTCCCTTGTGTACCATATTGCGATGAGAGTTTATATGACAAGTCTTCAATCGAAGTTGGCGCTTCGTAAGGCAAATAGGTAAAGCTTGAAATAAACTCGTCTGTAATCTTAATTGGGAATAAATTTCTCGCAAGCTCTTCAATATTTTTAATTAAATTTAAAGGAGATAAATTTACATACGTTCCACTCAACGCTTTGAATGAGTTTATAGGGTGAGTATTTGAGTGAACTTTTATACCTACACTTTGTTTATATACATTTTGTTCTACTTTTTGAAAATTATTCATACTCTTTTACTTCTCGTCGAACACACGCTAACAATGAATACTAGTTTACATTTATCAATTAAAACACTAAATAAATCTATATAACCTTAAAAAATACCACCTATTTATTTCAATTTTTTTATCGTAAAACTGCGGATAAAGATATATTCAGCACTCGATTTAATTTAGAATACCCATATTGTTTTTATGCTATTCGAATCACTGTCCTTTTACTGATTTCGATATGTGATCTCCTGAATCGCCCAACATGCTTTTGAAAATTCGCGTGGCTAATAATTGTAATGACTCAAGCTATCCATAATCCCATGGACGCACTTCCACACATCCGTGTTTTAGATGAGTGGCAAGATACGATTCCTGAAGATTTATATATACCGCCTGCAGCATTCGAAATTCTATTAGAACATTTCGAAGGACCACTCGACTTTTTAATTTACCTCATCCAAAAAAACGGTTTCGATCTACTTCAGCTCGATATAGCTCCGATTGCAACGCAATATTTGTCATATATTGACAGTATGAAGTCACTCAATATTGAGTTAACCGCAGATTATATGGTGATGGCGGCATTATTAGCAGATTTAAAATCACGCTTACTGCTTCCTAAACCTAACTCAATCCAAATTGAAAAAGATCCAAAACAAGAATTAATAGATCGCTTAGAGACATATTTAAGGATCAAGCAAGCTGCTGAGCGTCTCGGTCAAATGCCAATTTTGGACCGTGATATTTTTCTACCCAACGTTAGTCTTGGACAAATTAATACAGTAAATGAAGGTTATGAAGCCTCTCTTCTGCGCGATGCAATGTTTTGTATTTTTAATCGCCCAGAGCCTGTTACACACCAGATTACTCAAGAACCTGTTTTGCTTGAAGAACGTATTGCCTATATTGAACAGATGACAAAATCAGGTGAGGTTTTGAAATTTGATCAACTTTTAAAACCAAGTCAAGGCCGTATGGGGTTAGTGGTGACGTTTATGGCAATATTAGAGTTAACACGTCAGCAAAAAGTTCAAATTATTGCATCAGGTATTGAAGCCCCGCTGGCAATTCAAGGGGTGATGATATGACCATTGATCAATCAAACTCCTTTCAAGTTGATGAGTTACACCACGAAGTGCTCATGCAGCTCGAAGCTATTATTTTTGCCAGTGAAGCGCCTGTTTCTATTGCACGCTTAAAAGAGGCATTTCAAAACCAATTTTCCAAACAACAACTGCACGCCTATTTACAACAGCTTGCAGTATTACAACACGGTCGTTCAATTGAGCTGACTGAAACAGCTCAAGGTTTTCGCTTTCAAGTTCGTGCTAAGTATCGACAAGTGATTGCACAAACTTGGCCAGAACGTCCAACTAAATTATCACCATCATTGTTAGAAACTCTAGCAGTGATTGCTTATCATCAGCCCGTTACCCGAGCCGATATTGAGCAAATTCGAGGAGTCACGAATAACAGTCAGCAACTCAGAACGTTATTCGATTGGAACTGGATTAAAGAGTCCGGTTTCCGGGAACTTCCAGGAAGACCCGCGTTGTTGGTTACAACGCCACAATTTTTAAATGCTTTTGGTTTAAGTGATTTAAATCAACTGCCTCCCCTACAGGATGCCAAGGAAGCTTTTATGGCATTGGATGCTCACGCACCCAAGTCGTAAATAGGTGAACTGTTGATGATTATTTCTAAGGTTATGCTGTTATGAGTGAAAAATTGCAAAAGGTATTGGCACGTGTAGGTTTGGGTTCTCGCCGCTATATGGAAGAAGTCATTGCTGCCGGTCGTGTTAGTGTCAACGGTCAAGTTGCTCAAGTAGGTGAACGTATCGAACCAACCGATGAGCTTCGTATCGATGGTCGTAAAGTACAGTTCCAAATTGAAGATGAAATCCGTCGTCGTGTATTGATTTACTACAAACCTGAAGGTGAAATCTGTTCACGTAACGATCCTGAAAATCGCCCAACTGTATTTGATCAATTACCATCAATTCCGGGTGATCGTTGGGTCATGGTTGGTCGTTTAGATATCAACTCAACAGGATTATTACTTTTCACAAACGATGGCGAGCTTGCAAACCGCTTAATGCATCCATCTAGTGAAATTGAACGCGAATATGCTGTACGTGTGATGGGTGAAGTGACCCCTCAACTGAAAAAGAACATGACAGATGGTGTCATGCTCGATGATGGTCCAGCAAAATTTGAGTCATTCTCTGAAATTGGTGGTGAAGGGATTAACCGTTGGTATCAAGTGGTTGTAAAAGAAGGACGTAACCGTGAAGTACGCCGCATCTTTGAATCACAAGGTCTAAAAGTCAGCCGTCTATTACGTACACGTTATGGTACAGTCATTCTGCCACGTGAATTACGTACAGGTCGTTGGATTGAACTTGATAAAAATGACATTGATAACTTAACTAAGTCTGTTGAACTCAAACCACGTCAAGGTACTGGTCTTTACGGTATGGCGAAACGCCGCAATGAACGTATGCAAGAGAAACCACTTGCAGCACGACGTGGTGGTTATTTACGCCAACAACGCCGTGACGAAGGCGAGCATCAAGAACCACGCCGTGACTTACGTCAAGGTGGTGCTGATCAAAGCCGCAGCGATAATCGATTTAACAATCGCGCACCGCGTCAAGAAGGCTCAGAAAACCGTTTCAATGCACATGCGCCACGTCAAGAAGGCTTTGAGAATCGATTCAACAATCGTGCCCCTCGCACTGAAAATCAGGATTTCCGCAATAAGCGTCCTGAAAACAAAGGTGAAGTAAACGGCAATTCTGTTGATTACAAACCACGTAATGAAAATAAATTTGGTCAACGCAAACCTTTTGGTATTAACAAAAGCTTTAAGAAGTTCTAATTTTTTAAATCCCTAAAAAAACCGCTCAATAGAGTGGTTTTTTTTCATTTATTCAATAAAAGGAATATCAATCCATTTAGCAGATGGAAAATGTTGTAATAAATACGTTTTTAAGTAGGCAGATGTATCACGTGAAATAAGCTCATCGTCAGATTCAGCATTCAAACTATATGCTAGAGCATATAACTCAAGCTCGCGATGCTTCAGTGCCTCTAAGCTCAACAAAGTATGGTTGATGCTTCCCAAACGCCCCGAACTCACCAAAATTATGGGATATTTTTTATCCACCAAATAATCAATGGTTAAATATTGTGTTGTTAGAGGGACCATCAAGCCACCCGCCCCTTCAAGTAAAACAACTTCATATGAAGAGGACAACTGTTGAGTCGCTTGTTCAATTTTAGCGAAATCAATACTTCGCCCATCTATACGTGTCGCTAAGTGAGGCGATGCAGGATAACTGAAAATTTCAGGCATAGTGAGTTTTTGAGTATCTTCCTCTAACCAACCACATCCCATAATTTCACGATGTTTTTCAATATCTTCAGAAACATCCACATTACCCGTTTGAATTAATTTCTGAGTAATGACATTCTGCCCTTGTTCACGCCAAATTTTTGCCAAATAACCAGTGACGTATGTTTTTCCAATTCCAGTATCAATACCGCTCACAAAGTAGATTTGAGCACTCATGACTTACTCCGTGCGATAAAAAATATAGGGTGATACGTTAAAGGATATACAAGATTTTCTTGGTCATCAGTCGCAATAAATTGTCGGTAAGCCAGATAAAATTGATTCAAACTTTCCTTCGTCCAACGAAACCCCTGTGAGGTTGCCGTCACACCTGTGGCCTGTAAATGTTTTAGGACCAATTTTGGGTGCGCGAAGTGTAATTGAGCCAATTGTTGTTCACAGTGCATCACTTCAAATCCGTTCTGCTCTAATAAACTTTTAATTTGGCTTTGATCAAAATATTTTAATCCTTGTCCAGTTAAGGATTTAATTTCTTTTAAGTTCTGAGGCCCATAAGTTGAAAAGCAAAAATAACCATTGGGCTTTAAAGCCGAATGAATTTTCTGTATCAATCTTTCAAACTCAGACATCCACTGTAATGCAGAGCTTGAGGCACATAAATCAAGATCTTTAGGTAACTCAATTTTTTCGACATCACCAATACGCCACTCGACAGGCTGATGATGACTGATGGTATGCTCAACATCAGCATATAAATCATTCAAAATGACTTGATCCATTTTAAAATGATGAAGCATCTCTTGAGTTAGATTTCCAGTTCCACATCCAATTTCAAATACTTTAGCAAGCTCAGAAGATGAAACATAAAGACGCATCAGCTCGCTTAAATGCTTCGCTACATTTTGTTGAATACGTGCCTGATCTGCATAAGTCCAATGCGATTTTGCAAATCGAGTAGCAATCATTTCTTTTTGAATAAATTTGTTCAACATAGAGTCATTCATAATTGTTCTTTCAACCGCTCCAATTCATCTTGATTCAGCTGAGAATTCATACAAATTCTCAGGCGTGAACTTCCTTGTGGAACCGTTGGTGGCCGAACCGGCAAAATATAAAAACCAGATTGTTGTAATTGTTGTGCACGCTCAAGTGCACGCTGAGAATCACCTAAAATTAAAGGAATAATCTGCGAGCTTGAAGGACATTCATAACCTTGCTCAAGAATATATTGACGCAGTTGCAGACTCAAATCACTTAAATGAGCACGTTGCTCCTGCATTTTTTTCATTTTATTCCAAATAAAATGCGTCCAAGCCATGTTGATGGGCGGTTGTGCGGTACTAAAAATCAAAGAGCGCATTTTGTTGATTAAATAATCTTTTAAGATTGGATGACACACAATGTATCCACCAACAGATGCGAGTGCTTTCCCGAATGTTCCGACTAAAAAATCGATATCATCTATGACAGCATATTGTTCAGCACAACCGAGCCCTTGCTCTCCCCGAACACCAATAGCATGTGCTTCATCAACGTATAACATGATTTTACTGAACTGATATTTCAGACTCACCAACGCAGTTAAATCAGTTTCATCACCATCCATACTAAAAATTGATTCAGTTACCACAATGATTCTTTGATACAAGGGATCATCATGATATTGCTCGATCAATTGCTTTAAATGAAGCAGATCATTATGTCGATAACGTATCAGCTTCGCTTTACTTAAGCGAATCCCATCAATCATGCTGGCGTGAATCAATTTATCCGAAAGAATTAAAGTTTGACTATCAGCAATCGCAGGCAGAATACCAATATTCATGTGATAGCCACTGTTGAATAACAGAACTGCCCTTTGATTGAATGATTGACTCATGTCATATTCAAATTGCTCATATTCAGGATAATTTCCTGTGAGTAACCTTGAAGATGAAGAGCTCATTCTTTTTGAATCTGCTGAACAGTGATCAAAAAATGCTTCTCTTATTTGTAGATCTGACGCAATCCCTAAATAATCATTACTCGATAGATTCAACATTCTTTGTTGCTGAAGCTCAACCCATTTTCCATGCTGAACGATGGATTTAAACTGCCGAAAATTTCCAGTTTGTTTTAATGAGTCTAACTGCTCTGCGTAGTGGTCCAACAGATTCATCTCATTTCCTCTGCAAGTTCCATCACAACACTCACCAACTGCGTTAGTAACTCAGTAAGTTCGACATCTGAAATCACAAAAGGTGGCATGACATAAACTAATTTTCCAAAAGGACGAATCCACACGCCTCGTTCTACGAAACGCTGTTGCAGCATTTTCATATCAACATTTTGTTTAAGCTCAACAACACCGATAGCACCGAGCACACGAACGTCTTGAATATGCGCTTGATCATCTAATCTATGTAAATAATGTTTTAGAATTTGCTCTATTCTTTGAATATTGGACTGCCAATCTTGTGACAATAAAAGCTCAGTACTCTTTAAGGCGACAGCACAAGCCAAGGGATTCGCCATAAATGTAGGTCCATGCATAAATACGCCAGCTTCACCAGAGCTGATCACTTCAGCGACATGTCGCGTGGTCAGTGTTGCAGATAAAGTCATATACCCACCGGTCAGCGCCTTACCAATACACATGATGTCTGGTTCAACTTGAGCGTGTTCCCAAGCAAATAATTTACCTGTCCGTCCAAACCCTGTGGCAATTTCATCAAATATCATTAACACCTGATATTGATCGCATAGCCTCTTGGCTTCGCGTAAATATTCAGGATGATAGAAACGCATGCCTCCAGCACCTTGCACAATCGGCTCAATAATCATGGCAGCGATAGTGGCATGATGGTTTTTTAAAGTTTCTGCCAATACAAGAATATCTGCTGGATTCCAATCTTCATCAAATCGAGTCTGCGGTGCAGGAACAAAATAACGAGAAGGTAAACTAGAACCAAAGACCTGATGCATCCCAGTAACTGGATCACATACTGACATTGCATTCCATGTATCACCATGGTAACCAGAACGCGTCGTGATAAAACTGGTTTTATCTTTCTTATTTTGTGCGGTCCAATATTGAACTGCCATCTTTAGTGCGACTTCAACAGCGACAGAACCTGAGTCCGCATAGAATATTTTATCTAATTGAGGTGGTGTAATTTTTAATAACGTTTTCCCTAATTCAATCGCAGGATCATGAGTAAGCCCACCAAACATAATGTGTGACATATGCTGCAATTGATCCGACACAGCTTGATTAAGTTGAGGATGGTTATACCCGTGAATGGCACACCACCAAGATGACATACCATCAATGAGTTGACGACCATCTTCAAGTTCAATCATCACCCCTGTAGCCTTTTTCACTTTATATGTCGGCAGTGGGTTTAACATCGAAGTATATGGGTGCCATAAGTGTGCTAAATCGAATTCGTCAACCATCCTGGAAGAATTTCCTTATTAATCTAGCCAGAGCATAACGCGAATTATTTTTGTTATGAATTGCCTGATTAGACAATATTCATCAGGATTTCTCATTCTTTCTTAGATATTGAACGATTTTGTCACTTAGTTGTGTAGCTCTAAAAATTGAAAAGCAGTGAGAGCCTGGGATAATTTCGAATTTAAAAAACTTTGCATCTATCTTTCGGATATTATCTAGAACTTTGTTACTAACTAATCCATCATCATCAGCAAATACATGTAATTGTTTTCCGACATAATTTTTCAATATCTCGACAGTATTAAGATGATATAGTAAATCCAAGCCCTGCTTTTTTAAATCTAGCTCTTCACTCGTAATTGAATTTTGCAAAGATTGCCAATCTTGCTTAGCAGTTTGGCTGCCCTGTGAGACCAGATAACAAAATCGCTTTAAAGTGGTCATGGGATCATTTTCAAAAGACTCTCTAAAACTTTGAAAAGTAGAAACCGGCATACCTGTACACCAGCGTTCATTGGCAACGAAGCAAGGATTCGATGCTAAAGTAATTAACGTTTTTGCCTGACCTGAAAGCTCGAAAACCTTTTGGGTGAGCAACGTTGCTAATTGCCCGCCTAAAGACCACCCCATAATGACATCGACTTTTCTAGCTAACTCAACATGTTTAGATAATTCAACAGGATCGAGTGCATTAAAGATATTAATCAGATCGATTTGAAATCCGGCCATATCCAAAGTAGTTTTTAAATTTTCAAGTGGTTTTGTTCCAAGTCCCCAACCGGTAATTAATAAGATTTTACTCATGATTGCCAATCCTTAGCTGATCGTTTTCGGTCAGTATATAAAGCTAAGCACAATAACTCATTGAGCAAATCATTCAATTTCACTTTGATTTTTAGATAATTATTAAAAATGAGTCAATTTAATCAAAATTGAGATATAAAAAAACCCAGCCTTGCTGGGTTTTAACTTACATTTGAGACTGAATATAGTTTTGTAACCCGATCAGCTCAATTAAGCGCAGCTGTTTTTCCAACCAATAGGTATGATCTTCTTCAGTATCCGACATTTGCTGACGCAACATATCACGTGTCACGTAATCGCCTTTTTCCTCACAAAGCTTTACACCTTGCGCTAATTTTTCACGCACTTCGTACTCGAGCTTTAAATCTGCTTTTAAACATGAAACAACGTCTTCACCTACTTCAATATCATCACGATTCATATTCGGTGTGCCTTCTAGGAATAAGACACGGCGAATAATAGCATCAGCATGTTGTGCTTCTTCTTGCATTTCGTGATCGATACGCTCAAAAATCTTAGTGAGACCCCAATCTTCATACATACGTGAATGAATGAGATATTGATCACGAGCAGCCAGTTCACCACCGATCAACATATTTAAGTAATCTACGACTTCTGGATTGCCACGCATTTCAATCACTCCATTCTTTAATAGCAACATTATGAACAATCAGAGCTTATTTTGCAAAAAATATAATGTCTAAGTTTATGATTTTTATATAATTAAAATGAGAAACATACGCATTTTCAGTTTGAATCACTTATTTTTTACTTAAAAAATAACCCCTTGCATACAGTTAAAAAAATTCGAGAGCAGTTTTAAACAAATTTTAGCTCTATTTAATTTTGTAACCAATCGAAGTGACTCTCATTACATTTGAGTTGATGTTGAAAATGATCAAGGACAAATCCTTTTTTTAATTTTAGAATGAATCTATTTGACCATCAGGCAATAACAATGATGACGACTACTGCCCCGATTTTGGTGACAGGTGCAACTGGCTATATTGCTGGTTGGGTAATTAAACAATTATTAGAACAAGGATACACAGTTCACGCCACTGTACGAGACTTAACTAAAAGTTCAAGTTTTCAACATTTAGAACAAATCGCATCTCAAACTTCAGGCGCTTTAAAGTTATTTCAAGCAAATCTCTTAGAAGAAGGTTCGTTTGATGAAGCAATGAAAGACTGTGAAATTGTGATCCATATGGCGTCACCTTTTTTAGTGACTAACTTTAAAGATCCAATCACAGACTTGATTGACCCTGCACTAAAAGGTACGACCAATGTACTGAACAGTGTCAATCGTACAGATACAGTAAAACGTGTCGTTGTCACATCTAGTATTGCTTCAACTTATGGCGATGCAGTGGATATTTTGAAAACTGAGCAGAACCAGTTTGAAGAAAGCCATTGGAATACCACCAGTAGTGCCGAACACCAACCTTATTTTTACTCTAAAGTCGCAGCAGAACGCAAAGCATGGGATATGCAAAAGGCACAATCTCGATGGAATTTAGTGTGTATCAATCCCTCATTGGTTGTTGGACCATCACTCACACCTTCTACACAATCTGGAAGTGTTGAAGTCATTCAACAATTTGGAAATGGCATGACATTATTTGGTGTTCCTCCAATGTGGAATGGTTTAGTCGATGTTCGAGATGTCGCTCATGCGCATATCCAAGCAGCACTTCACCCTAAAGCACATGGACGATATATTATTAATGCTAAAACGATGACCCTACTCGAAATGGGTAAAACATTACGACAACATTATGGTGGACGCTATCCTTTCCCACGAATGATTGCTCCCAAGTTTTTATTCAAATTACTCGCTCCTCTGTTTGGCTATACGCGAAAATTCGTTGACTTGAATGTGGGTTACCCCATTTACTTCAATGCTGAGCGTAGTAAGCAAGAATTAGGCATGCAATATCGTGACGTTGAGACAAGTATCGTAGAACATTTTCAACAGCTACTTGACGATGGCATTATCAAAAAACGTGGTTAATATCTAATTACTCGAGAAAAAAGGGCATCTATTGATGCCCTTCGTTATGTGCAAGATACACTTAAGACTCAGGTTCAGTGAGCTGACCATGCTGAATCATAAATGCAATAAACTCAGCCTCATTCATCACCGGAATACCTAGTTTTTCTGCTTTTTCAAGTTTGGAACCCGCCTTTTCACCAGCAACCAAGCATTTCGTTTTACTGGATACACTACCACTCACACGTGCACCTAATGCCTGTAAGAGTTGAGTCGCTTCATCTCGCCCCATACTGCTTAAAGTACCAGTCACCACCCAGCTCTCACCATTTAAAGGTTGTCGAGTCGGTGCTATCGGTGCATCCCAATGAATTCCAGCCTCAATTAATCGATTTAATACTTCAATATTATGTTCAGCTTTGAAAAAGTCTAATATCCATTCTGCAGTAATATCACCTACATCAGGGGTTTTCTTCAGTGCTTCTAAATCAGCAGATTTCAGCGCATCTAAAGTCTGGAAAGTATTGGCTAACATTCGAGCCGTAGTCTCGCCTACTCCTCGAATGCCTAGTGCGTAAATAAATGCCGCTAATGTTGTTTTTTTACTACTTTCAATTGAGTCGATGAGATTTTGTACAGATTTCTCACCCATTTTTTCAATAGTCAATAATTTTTCACGATGCTCGTGTAAGTGATAAATACCTGCAACATCTTTGAGGAGTTCAAGATGTAATAAAGACTCAACCCAACGATCACCCAAACCTTCGATGTCCATTGCTTTACGTGATACAAAATGACGGATCGCCTCTATACGCTGTGCCGCACAATAAAGCCCACCAGAACATCGTGCTAAAGCTTCGCCTTCAGGCATCACAACTGGAGAAGCACATACAGGACATTGTTCTGGCAATTGAATTTCAGTGGTTTCTAGAGGTCGAAATTCTGGCCAAACCTTTTCAACTTTAGGAATAACATCTCCGCTACGATAGACACTCACCGTATCTCCAACGCGCACGTCCAAGCGATGTATTTCACCAATATTATGTAAAGTCACGTTTGATACTGTGACTCCGCCAACCGATACAGGATTTAATCGCGCTACAGGCGTTAAAGTACCTGTACGCCCTACCTGCCAATCAATATTTTCAACCGTTGTTAGCGCAGCCACTGCAGGGAACTTATATGCTGTTGCCCATCGAGGTTCACGACTTAAAAAGCCTAATTGTTGTTGTTGCTTCAAATCATTGACTTTGATCACCATCCCGTCAATTTCAACTGACAGGTTTGGACGCTCCTGATTTACAGATTCATAAGCCGCTTGAACCTCTTCAATACTGTCACAAACAAAATGTTTTTCCCCAACAGCAAAGCCCAACTGTTCAAGCCAATTTAAGCTCTCTGACATCGTGCTCAGACCATGATGTGGCATGCATTGCGCAATACCATAAGCATAGAATGCAAGTGGTCGTGATGCTGCTATGGTCGGATCAAGTTGACGCAAACTCCCTGCTGCTGCATTTCTTGGGTTAGCAAAAGTTTTCTCACCTTTGGCCTCATTTTCAGCATTTAACTTTACAAATCCAGCTTTAGGCATTAGTACTTCGCCACGAACTTCTAACAACGCTGGTGGTACACCTTGAGACATCATGAGTACTTTAGGCAAATTACGAATTGTTTTTACATTTTGGGTTATGACTTCTCCTGTTTCACCATCCCCACGTGTAACCGCTCGAATCAACACACCATGTTCATACCATAGCGAGATCGCAAGCCCATCAAATTTTAGTTCGACGTCGTATTGGATTTTCTGGTTAGGTAAACGCTCTTCAATTCTGCGTGCAAAAGCAAAAAGTTCATTCTGATTAAAAACATTACCCAAAGACAACATTGGAACAGTATGTGTAATATTTTCAAACTTAGATAAAGGTTTATCACCCACTTTATTGGTCGGTGTATCCGCCTGTACTAAATCAGGATATTGTTCTTCTAAGTTTTTTAGTTGATGAAACAATTGATCATATTCACTGTCTTCAATTGTCGGCTGATCCATCACATAATATGCATGGTTATGCCGAGCCAGTAATTGAATGAGTTGGCGCATTTGCGCAACGACAGCGTTCTGATCCATATTTTCACCATATAAAAGGGCGGAAAATTCCGCCCAATAATTTCAACCTAAACAGTATAAATGACTTTACACAAATTCAGTAAGTCACCTAGGGATTAAACAGCTTGACCTGATCTATAGTCGATCGCTTTATGGCGCCAGTGTTCTTTTAACTGCGGTGTAAATTCGAGATTATTTTCATCATAGACGGTACCATCTGTTTCACGTGCAATAAGCCCTGCAATACTAACCATACTGTCATAGCCTTTTTGAACATTATGATGCGGTAATGCTAAGAAGAATGCTAAACCTTGAACTTGTTCACCAGATAATGTTTCTAAATCGAAACCTGCAGGACCCTGATCTGTGATTCTGAGTACGGAAAACAGCAATGGGCTGACTGCATCAGGAGTTTCATAACGATGGAAACAGTTCATTTCGCCAAAGCGCAATCCATATTTCATTAACACTTTCAAAGCTTTATCACCTGAAAGTGCTTTTCGAGGGTTCGGATACATATTCAAACTAATAATGTATTCGGCATTTGCTAAAGCACTTTCATCATCAAAACGTTGCTGTTCATGTAAATGCACATCCAAGATGCTGCTTTCTTCTTCAAATTCTTTGATTTCAGCAGTTTGAATATTCGGATTTAATACAAAACTTGGCTCAACTTTTTTCGAGTCTTCAATTGTAGTTTCTACGATTGAATCTTTGGAAATAAGATCTGCACTTTGAGTGTCTGTTACACCATCAATCGACTGAACTTTACTCTCGACTGTTTCTGTATTTTTTTCTAGTGGGTCAGTCTCAGTGCAGTCCGAGTTTTTACTGGAGTCGAGCAGAGATTTACTTTCTTTCTCTGCAAAGTCTACCGAAGTATTCAATTGCACTGTATCTACCACTTCTACAGTTTCTTGAATATTTTCAGGCGTCTTTGTAGCTTGTTGAACAGCTGTTTGATCCAATTGAGCCACATCACTCGCTTCAATGTCTTTCAAACTTGGTTCTACACGCTCAGAAGAAGCCAATGGTGCGGCTTGCGCCTGTAAAAGACTACGAACATGACGAGGAATGACGGGTTGATTACATTGTTCATTTATATGTAATTCAGCATCTAATGACGGTGCTGCATCACTCGGCTTGCGCAGGATCATAAATAACCCTATGCAACAGATCACGATTGCGATCACAATTCCGATAATGGTACTGATTTCCATATTAAGACTCCGCAGCTAAACCGTATTCTTTCGCTTCTTCTAGATCAACAGTGACTAACTTCGATGTTCCTGGCTCAGGCATTGTTACACCAAGTAAGTCAGTAGCCATCGTCATCGCAACTTTATTGTGTGTAATGTAAATGAATTGGACCTGTTCAGAAAGCTCTTTTACTAAATTACAAAAACGTCCAACATTTGCATCATCTAACGGTGCATCAACCTCATCCAATACACAAAATGGTGCTGGATTCAGTCGAAATATAGCAAAAACTAATGCTAGTGCTGTTAGTGCTTTTTCACCGCCTGATAACAATGCTAAAGAACTATTTCGCTTTCCTGGTGGTCGAGCCATTAGCTTTACACCAGATTGCCAATCATCTTCTAAACTTAAACTTGCTTCACCACCATTAAACACCTTTGGGAATAAGTTTTGCAATTCCGCATTTACTTGATCAAAGGTAGTCATGAATAATTTTTTAGTTTCTTGATCAATACTTTTCATCGCGTCTTTTAATTGTGCGACTGTTTTTTCAAGATCTTCAATTTGATGGCTCAAGTCTTCATAGCGCTTTGATACTTCTTCATACTCTTCTGAAGCTGTTAAGTTCACAGCGCCTATTTTGTCAAACTGACGCTGTGCTTGCTCTAACTGCTGTTGGTGCTGACTCAGATCGATTTGCATATTTTCTAATAATTCAGCATTAAGCTCTTTTAATTGTTCAGCATAATGTTGTAAATCAGATTTAGCCACTTGCCATGCTAAACGCTTCTCTTCTAACTGGGTTCTAAAGTGCTCATCACTTTGCTGATGATTTAACCGTAGCTCCGTCAATTTTTGTTGCTTAGACTGTATTTCATTAAGTTCGACTTGCCATGAGGACCAAGTCTTTTGTAACTTTTCAGTCTGCTGCTTTTGAACCTCATATTGGCTTTGCAAAGTGGGTAATTCTAATTGAATCGGATCCACGAAATTTTTAGCTTGTGTAATTTGAGTGATGATCTGCTGATATTGAGTTTTTAGAAAACTTGCATCTTTTTCCAACAGCTCAATTTGTTGCTGATTTTGCGTATGAGTACGGCGGTTTTTTTCTAAGTCTTGTTGTTTTTTGTAGACTAAGTCCTGGAGATGCTCAACCTGATCATTCAATTCTTCAACTTGAAACTCTAAAGTTTTGTAGTGTGGAAGATTGTGCTCAATCTTGAGCATCAATGCATGTAAATCGATTTCGAGATCATCTTTTTGCATCGCATCTTCTTCAAGCTGCGCATCAAGTTGAGCGATTTGCGACTCGATGTGTAGATTTTGCGATTCAAAAGCCTGCTGAGCCATTTGCTGTTTTGCAATCTTCACTTCAAATTGGTGAGCAAGAGCTTGATGATTTTTTAACGCTTTTTGTAACTCCGTACATTCACTATTTTTTTGTTCAAGCTTTAATTGCATCTCAGCGAGTTCGAGCGTCATTGACTCATGCGCTTTCACCATTCGTGTCAACTCTGAATCAATTTCATCTAATCGAATTCGGTGGCTAAGTGCTCCTTGAGCATCTTGACTCGACTCATCAAAGTACAGACCAATCATCCAGTCAGGACCAATATGATAGCCATCCAAACTTAAAATAGACTCACCTTGTTTTAATTGAGGCTGTAATTGAAGCGCCTGCTCAAAATCTTGAGCTATCGCAACGTTTAACCATAATGAGTTTTGGGGGAAATCAATCCAGCTCGCTAATGTGGGTAAACCAAGTACAGTCCCAGATACATCTTGCTGAATAACTTTTAATTGACGGGCAGATTCAGTCTGAAATAAATCTTCACTCTTTAACGTATTCGCATGCAGCCACTTTGACAGAAATTTTTCGACCAATGCTGCAAAAGGTTTCGCCTGATCTTTTAGCTTCAAAATTTGCATTAAAGGGTCATTGCTCTTCGATGCATGTCGACTGACTTTCACCACAAGCTGTTGTAATTGTTTTTGTTCAGATTTCAAAATCTGGATGTGTGAATTCAAATCTGTGCATTTACTTTTTTGCTCAGTCAATGAGATTTGATCACGTTTCAATTGAGTTTCTAATGTCGTAATTCTTTCTTCTAGACGAACGATTTCAATCTGTACATCATGTTTTTCATGCAGGAGATTGTCAATATCATCCTGTTCATACTGTGCTTGATTTTGAGATTTTTGTTCGAGCAAAGTTTGTTTTTGCTGCTCAATTCGAAGCACATTTTTAGCCAATTGATCACTCTGCGCCAACATTTGTGCACGTTGCTGTTGTTGCTTTTCAACCAATGCTTTTATTTCAGAAAATGATTTTTGCGCTTCAAGTTGCTTTGCCTTCAGCTCATTGAATTGTTGTAAATCAAGCTGTGCATTTGATTCAGTATCACTCAATGTTGTTGCTTGATGTTCTTGCTGGAGGATCAAATCTTCCAACTGAATATCAATCAGTTGCATCCGCTCTTTGGTTTGTATTTTTTGCTCTTCAAGCTGCTTTAAAGTTAAAGTATTTTGAGCAAACAATTGCTGTTTTTGATCCAAATTGGCTTGTAATTCAGCCAGCTTTTTTTCAGCTTGTTGCCATTCTTGCTGAAGTGGTGTGGATTGTTGCATTAATCGCTGAAATAACTCATTTGTTGCTGTTAAATCATGCTCAACAGTGGTGAGTTCAGAACGAACAAGCTTAAATTGCTCACCCAATTCAGTCATTTCAGTTGTATATTCTTGTTGAATTCGTTCACTTTGATGGCATTGAAATGAAAGTATCTCAACTTTCAAAGTTCGAATTTCAGTCTCTAAGGCTTTATATTGAAGTGCAGCTTCTGCTTGACGCTTTAGTGCCTTTAATTGGGATTTTAATTCAACAGCAATGTCATTTAGACGACTTAAATTTTGATGAGTATGTTCTAAATGTTGCATCGTCTCACGACGACGTGCTTGATAACGTGATACTCCAGCAGCTTCTTCGATATAAACACGCATTTCATCTGGTTTTGCATCGACCAAACGATTAATCATGCCTTGTTCAATAATCGCATACGAACGAGGACCTAAGCCTGTTCCTAAAAAAATATCTGTAATATCACGGCGGCGGCATTTTGTGCCATTGAGAAAATATTCAGATTTACCATCGCGATTGACTTGGCGACGTACCGCCAACTCACTATAAGCGTTGTATGCTCCACCTAGTTTGCCATAGGTGTTTTCGAAGCGTAATTCTACACTGGCCATTCCCACTGGTTTACGCTTTGCTGTCCCAGTAAAAATGACATCCTGCATACTTCCACCACGTAACTGGCGTGCGCTTGACTCTCCCATCACCCATCGGATTGCATCGATGACGTTGGATTTACCACAACCATTTGGTCCCACGACTGCGGTACGGTTGGCTTTAAATTGTAAGGTGCTGCTATCCGCAAAAGATTTAAAGCCAGAGAGTTTTAAGCTGCTTAATCGCATAGTGTCCTGATTATCTGCGCGATCTCCGCGCCCAAGCTAGTTCAATTTGTTTCATTCGTGTCAGTGACTCTAACACTAGATTGCGCAAGTGTCGGCAAAAATCTTCCATAAATAAAGTAGCTTGTTGTGATTTTCGGATCAAAATTGCATCGATCACGAACTTAATTAATTCAAGTGCTTCTTGGAGCTCTCTACGCGAAGTATTTAAGGTTAAAAAATAACTACGACGTATAGATGGCAACAGTTCGCGATAAAACTTCATTAAGTATGGGTTGGCTACCATATCTTGTTGCTTAGCTAAAAATTGAAATACACCATCGTAAAATTTTTCAGTATTACTTTGTTTAACTTGTTCAATTAAATATTGCAAAAGTTGCTGAAGCGCCTCAGCTTCATGATTACGCCAAGTTTCACTCATACGCTGGACGATCTGCCCTAACATAAGAGCACTCGTATCAAATAAAGCTCGCACTTGTTGGGCAGACATTTCTGACACAATTGCGCCGCGTCTTGGATAAATTTCAATTAAATGCGTGCGTTCAAGTAATAATAAAGCTTCACGTACCGAACCTCGACTCACGTCTAATTCTTTAGCGATACGCAATTCTTGTATACGTTCACCTTCGACCAATTCGCCACTAATAATCTGTTCACTTATATGTCTGGCTATTTGCTCTGAAAGGCTGTCCACTTCTTCCAATTGCATAATATTCCTATTTATTTTTTTACTCACACTTCATCAAGCATGATGCTATTTTATTGTTTTTATACCAATAGCATCATACTGACTATGTCTTTGTCTGACAATTTATCAAATTTTTAAGTCAATACACATCACTATTTTTGAGAGTTATTTGGCATATTTTTCTCAAAATACGCCTTGATAAATAAAATAGATACCTACAGTTGTAAGCAAAGCTGCAAAACATTTTTTCAACATCGCTGCTGACAGTTTATGTGCAACTTTTGCTCCTACTTTTGCGGTGATAAAACTCATTACACTAATGCCAATGAATGCATAAACATGAACATATCCAATGGCATTTTCGATTTCAGCAGGTGCTTTTTGTCCGTAGAACATAAATCCAAATGCACCTGCTAAAGCAATCGGCAGTCCACATGCAGCAGATGTTGCAACAGCTTTTTGCATCACCACCCCATGATGATTCAAATAAGGTACGGTTAAACTTCCTCCACCGATCCCAAAAATTGCTGAAGCCACCCCAATTCCACTTCCCGCAGCCAATTGAGCAGGTACAGAAGGTAGTTGCTTAGATTGATCGACCACCACATTAGCTCCACGGAACATACGGTATGCAACCCAAATTGCGAAACAACCGATAATCAATTGCAGCACTGGTCCAGAGATAATACTGGCCAATCCAGCACCAAAAAATGAACCCAGTACCAAACCTGGCGCTAAATTTTTAAATACTGACCATAACACTGCACCTTTTTTATGATGTGCCATAACCGAGCTAATCGATGTGACCACAATCGTAGCTAATGATGTTCCAAGCGCCATGTGCATAATGACAGTTGGGTCATAACCCATTTGGGTAAATACAATAAATAAAATGGGTACGATGATTAATCCACCGCCCACGCCAAACAACCCTGCAGTAAAACCAGCGATTGCACCAATAGCTAAATATATGATTAACTCCATAAATCTTTTACTCTTCTCAGATTCAACATGGATTTAGAGACTCGCCACCTCAGTCAGCTTTTAACTGAAGCTCAACAACTTCCAGAAGTTTTACTGTTAAAACAGAGCACCACTTCAACCAATGATGAAGTACGTGCACTCATCAAAAAAGGTGTACAGGGGATTCTTGTATGCAGTGAGACTCAAACTCAGGGACGTGGACAACATCAACGACAATGGGTTTCCCCAGTCGGGAATATTTATTTAAGCACATTGCTAGAAACCAAAACACCCTTAGATGGTCGACTATCCCTTGAAATTGCACTTAATATTTTGCAAATTCCTTCATTTAAGTCATTGGATCATTTACAAATCAAATGGCCAAATGACCTTTATAGTGTGCAAGGTAAATGGGGTGGTATTTTGGTAGAGCCTGTAACCCCACATCAGGCGATTGTTGGCGTTGGTGTTAATTTATTGCCTGTTTCTGATGCAGCAATCGAACAGCAAACCACCTCCATTATGCAATTGGGTTTAGCTCATCCAAATCGAATTAAGATTATTTCAGAACTTTATCTCGCCATCATGCAAGCCGGACAATGGTTTGAGCACGGAAGTTATAATCTCTCAGGACGTTTCAATCACTATGCTGCTTTTATGAATCAGACTGTAGAGTTTGAGCAAGTGAATAAAACAGTACAAGGTATCTTTAAAGGTATTGGAGATGATGGTCGAATTAATATTTTGACTGAACAAGGTTTAATCGGTTTGTATCAAGGGCGTTTACGCTTAAAAAAATAAAGAAAAGATAGGTCAGCGAATACATGATGAAACGTCTTTGGTTAGATATAGGCAATACGCGTTTAAAATATTGGATTACGGAAGGTGAGCAAATCTTAGAGCATGTGGCGGAGCTTCATCTACAATCTCCTGCGGACTTAATGTTGGGTCTCATCCAACACTTTAAATCTCAAAACCTATCAGAAGTCGGTATCTCATCTGTTCAAGACAAGAAAAATAACGATCGTATACTCAAAATTTTAAAACTGCTAGATATCCCAATTGTCGTTGCTAAAGTTCATCAAGAATATGCAGGACTTCAATGCGGATATACAGAACCGAATCAATTGGGTATCGATCGTTGGCTACAAGTTCTAGCGGTCGTCACCGATCCTCAAGAGAAATATTGCGTGATCAGTTGTGGAACGGCCTTAACGATTGATTTAGCAGATGGATTTAAACATTTAGGTGGATATATCGTACCAAATCTCTATCTACAGCGAGATTCACTTATTCAAAATACCAAAGGGATCAAAATCCCTGATGCTGCATTTGATGAGTTAAGTCCTGGGCAAAATACAATGGATGCTGTTCATCATGGTATTTTATTGGGATTGGTCAGTATGATCGAAAAAGTTTTAATAACATCACCAAGAAAATTAATCCTTACAGGTGGAGATGCAGCACTTTTTGCTCAATATTTACAATCTTATGACCCGAAAATTGAAACCGATTTATTATTAAAAGGCTTACAACGCTATCTTGCTGTTGCGCAACAAAAAACATAACTTGGTCATCAGGTCTGCTGAACTGAGTGTCTCTTAAAACAAAAAATTATTCACTCAGTATCAGTACACACCTCCAAAATATAAAAAGTAGGCTGAACAACATGAATAACAAGACGTTAAATGCTTGGAATATTGCGAAGAAACTTCCCTTAGGGAAAGTGCTTTTCAATCAAATGATTCAACTCAAAGCACCTTATTTCAAATCGATTCGCACGAAAATTATTGAATTGAGACCAGATTTTTGTCAGGTCCAGATGTCTAAAGAAAAAAGGGTTTTAAATCACCTCGATACTGTACATGCGATCGCATTGTCTAATTTGGCAGAGCTTACAGGTGGTCTAATGACAGAAGTCACTCTTCCACCAAGCCATCGATGGATACCCGATGGTATGCAAGTCAACTATATTAAAAAAGCAACGACCGATTTAACAGCAGTTGCTTATCCTCTGACGCCAATTCAAACGGGTCAATCCATACCAAATAGATTTGTAGCGTGTATCGAAGTCCATGATCAAAACCAAGCGCTTGTCTTTAGAGCAGAAATCAATATGTGGGTGACATCACGTTAAACACGTCAGTGAGAGCTTATAGCTTCTGAATTAATCTCGAATAATCTCAGCCCAGACCTCAGGCAATGCCGTACAACCTTCTGAATCAATAAAATGGCCTTGATGTTCAGCAGCAACGACATGTGCATCAATACTTTCAGCTTGCTGGAAACTAAATTTAGGCAGAACGCGCTCATCACCTTCAGAATAAATGACCACGCGATCATGAACTTGGTCACGAATGAGTTCAAAATCTATATCAGCAGCATCAATAAATGGATTGACTTGCTCAAGCCGCCCTAAACGTCCATTGAAACCAGCAACTAGAATTAATTTTTTGATTTTTTGGTTTAAAAGCACTTGGCTTAAGTAATGTAAAGTTGCAATACACCCGAGACTGTGAGCAACAAAAATTGTTTGATCATCAATTTGAGCTATTTGCTCTTTCATTTGTTGTTCCCACGTTCCTAATTGTGGCGTCTCAGAAGGATCTAATCTCAATACTTTTAATGGAATACCATACTGATCAGCTTGTTGTTGTATCCATGGAAACCAATTTTCTTCAGGGCTTGCCGTATATCCATGCACAACATAAACCTGTGTCATTTTCTTGCACTCTTGACTGTATTCTCAACATCATGAATTGATTATTTTTTAAACTAAATAGTAAGTTTGCAAAATTATGTAGCATGAAAAAAGGCGCCACAGCGCCTTTTTAAATTTTGGGAATTATTTTGGGTCTTTTCCACCAAATAACGGACCAACGCCACCGCCGCCACCAAATTTCTTTTGCATACCGCTTAATGATTTCATCATTTTCGCCATACCCGATGGATTCGCAAATTTTTTCATCATTTTTGCCATTTGGGCATGTTGTTTGATCAGCTTATTGACTTCAGCAACATCCATACCACAACCTGCTGCGATACGTTTTTTACGGCTTGGATTCATCAAGTCAGGATTGCGACGCTCTTTGATGGTCATCGATTGAATAATCGCTTCCATTTTCTTCACTTGCTTTTCAGGATTTGCTTGAGCAATCGCATCCTGAATTCCTGAGTTACTCATGCCAGGCAACTTGTCTAAGAAGCCCATCATACCGCCCATTTTATTCATTTGTTCAAACTGCATCAGCATATCTTCAAAGTTGAAGCTGCCGCCTTTTTGCAGTTTTTTCGCCATTTTTTCAGCTTTTTCTTTGTCGACTTTACGTTCAAGCTCTTCGACCAAAGAAAGCACATCACCCATACCTAAGATACGTTGTGCTACACGCTCAGGATGGAATGGTTCAAGGGCATCGAGTTTCTCCCCCATCCCCAAGAATTTAATAGGCTTACCAGTAATTGCACGAACAGAAAGTGCCGCACCACCACGCGCATCACCATCAGTTTTTGTAAGAATCACACCGGTTAAAGGCAATGCATCATTGAATGCTTTTGCTGTATTTGCAGCATCCTGACCGGTCATTGCATCTACAACGAACAGTGTTTCTGTAGGATTAATCGCTGCATGCAATTCTTTAATTTCGCCCATCATATCGTCATCGATATGTAAACGACCTGCAGTATCGACAATCAATACATCCGCAAATTGAATTTTGGCTTGTTCAATTGCTCGGTTTGCAATCGTAATTGGCTTTTCATCAGCACTTGATTCAAAGAAAATCGCGCCGACTTCACCTGCTACAGTCTGGAGCTGCTTAATCGCTGCAGGACGATAGACGTCGGCAGAAACCATTGCGACTTTTTTCTTTTGACGCTCTTGTAAAAAACGAGCTAATTTTGCAGCAGTCGTCGTTTTACCTGCACCTTGTAAACCAGCCAATAAAACAACAACGGGAGGCTTTGCAGCAAGATCAAGACTTTCATTTGCCTCACCCATCATTTTGGTGAGTTCATCATGAACAATTTTGACGAATGCTTGGCCTGGAGATAACTGTGACATCACCTCTTGACCTAATGCCTCTTCCTTAACTTTCGCGATAAATTCACGAGTTACAGGAAGTGCAACATCGGCTTCAAGAAGTGCCATACGCACTTCACGTAACGTATCTTTAATATTGTCTTCGGTCAGTTGCCCAGAGCCAGTAACATTTCTTAAACTCTGCGTGAGTCGTTCTGTTAAGGTATCAAACATTGCAAAATCCGCTTAAAATGGTTGTTGCAAAAAAATCTTTCTTAAAATAGAAAATTTATGCATAAGATGCTATAGGATACTGTAGTTCGTTTGGAATTTATATCTTATTAGATGAATATTCAGCATCCATAAAAAGGTTTGACATGATTAGCCTCCCTTTGGTTTACACAATTTTAGCATTGATCGCCTATACCACTGCCTTTTGGTATTTATTTACCCATTTAATGACTAAACGTGTCCCTAATCATTGGTTTATCAGTCTCGTAGCTGGATTAGGCTTGATCTTGCATGCTGTCGTCTTATTGATAGATATGAAAACGCCTTTCGGCATTAACTATAACGTTTTTAATCTCCTTTCATTTACTTCAGCACTCATGCTGTTATTGAGCCTGCTTTATAGCACTTATCGACCTGTACTTGCGCTAAATCTGATTGGAATACCAGTAGCTGCATTGGGTTTAATTTTAGGCTATTCCCTGAGCCAGCCTATACTTACACTTAAACAGAACACGTTTGGACTTGATGTCCATATTATTTTGTCACTCTCAGCTTATGCAGTGCTATTAATGGCAACAATTCACGCAGTTTTGTTGTGGTTACAAGATCGTGAGTTAAAAAACAAACAGAAACATCGTGTTTGGGTAAATCTATTACCCTCCTATCAAGCAATGGAATCTTTGTTATTCGATATGCTTGTTACAGGTTTCATTTTATTAAGTACTGCACTTATCTTCGGCTTTTTTACGATTGATGATTTTTTTGCACAACATTTGGCACATAAAACAGCGTTTAGTATTGTCTCTTGGTTTGTTTACGGTGCACTTTTATTTGGACATTATCGTTTTGGTTGGCGCGGTCAAAAAGCGAGACGCTTTACCATTATTGGTTTTATTTTACTTGCAATAGGCTTTATTGGATCAAAATTTGTATTAGAAATGATTCTAGGAAAATAACAATTGTGTGATTTAAATCACAATAAATAATAATAATTAAATAAATATCACATCATATTAAATTTTATATATTTTAAATACATTTAAAATATAGGTAAATAAATTTTAAGTATAAATAAAATTTTTATATTAAAAATAGCAATTGAAATCAATTGCTTAAAATAAAAAACCACATTAAGCCTTTATGATGATTTAATAAATAATAGTTAATATTATTTGAATTATTTAATTAATTAATATTAATAATCTATTCATCGCTTAATAGCCCCCATTAGTCTCCTATAAGTTGTTATTATTTAGGTTAGTAACTAATGTTACAGTTAGTAAATGGATATTTTGATGATTATTTTGGGGTGTGTATGAAATTGCAAAAAGGTTTTACCTTAATCGAATTAATGATCGTCATTATTATTGTTGCAATCTTGGCCGCAATTGCAGTACCTAGTTATCAAAACTACGTCACCAAAGCAAAAATCAAAGAAGCTCAATCGAATTTAATCGCACTTTCATTAGGTGCTGAAAATGCATATCAAAGAACACTAAACTACCCTAAAGAAACCTTATCAAATACCAACGCAGTAAAAACTAAATTTACAACTTGGAATCCAAGTTCTGATTCATTTAATTTTACGTACACTTCATCAGATGGTGTGAATTATGCGGTTCAGGCAATAGGAACTGAAGCAAGAGTTTTAGGTTGTACATTAACACTCAAAAATGATGGAACTCGTACCGTGTCCGGTTGTGGTTCATATACTGACTGGGTGAAATAATATGCAAAATACTGGTTATAGAAAACAATTTGGTTTCACGCTGATCGAACTAATGATTACGATCGTTGTACTGGCTATTTTGTTATTTGTAGGTACTTCTTTAACCAGAGCTTGGGTAGATCAAAGTCATGTTGATGGAGCGCTAGCAGGTATTAAAAATGCGACTTATCAAGCCCGTTCTGCAGCAATTCGAAACACGAATAATCAAGAGTCCTCACTTGCAGCAGCATCTGTTTGTATAGATAAAACCCATCAAGAAATTAGAGTCATTCGTGTTGCTAAGGACAATACTGATGCGTGTTCAACAAGTGACGGCAACTCGCCTGACCAAAACTATATCCTTCAAAAAATTCCCTATGCATCGAATGTATTTTTCAAAGTAAACAATACAGAGTTTTATTGTCTATCTTTTAACTCGAATGGGATGTTGGTTGCTGCAAGTTCAGCATCAGCAACGTGCAATTCAAATTTAAATTTAACCGTTACAGTTGAGAAGAATAATGAATCAGCAAACATTCAAATCAACTAATCAACGTGGTTTCACATTGTTGGAGTCTCTTGTTGGTTTACTTATATTCTCGATTATTGTTTTTGGTAGCGGTTTAGCAATCAGCAAAATGTTGAACACACAACGATATATGAACATTGACAATATAGTGATAAATGAACTGCAAAATCGCTTACAAACCATCACTATATCTACTGACTCAACTGATGTTTGTGCTTCATTCAATAACCAATCTACCGAAAGTAAATCGTTCACATTAAATGGTAATACCTACTACATTTATTGCAATTTGAATTCTGAAAATATTAGTGAAACGAGCGGTGTCGCAGGTACAAAAATTACATGGCCTGTGTTAGCTGCGAGTACAAATCAATCTAATGCCAAGACCTGCGCTGAAGACAGTATGGAAGGCTTAGATTGTTATCGAGTCGGGAGATAAATCATGAGTCAAAAAGGATTTACGCTCGTTGAGTTGATGGTTGGATTAGTCATTGCAATGTTATGCATGCTAATGATGCTCATGCTTTTTAAACAGACGACTCAAATTGGTATTAGTTCTTCTCGTGATTCGGAATACGATGCTCAAATACGAACAGCATTATCAGTTGCACAGAAGCTCGTTCAAAATGCAGGCTATGGTTCAGGAAAAACATCAGATATTGCTGTAGGAGTGGACACTCAAAATTTACCTGCTGTTTTCTGGCGAATGAATCCAGATCCTGTAACAAGCTTAATGTCTGCAAATACAACGATTAATTACAACTGTGAAGCATTAACTCAAGAAAAAGAAGGTGATACATATCGCTTAATCTTTCTTAAAAAGAATAACTGTGGGTCTGAAGCAGTATTAAATATAGAAACTTTTAGCCAACCTGATGAAAAACAGCATATTGTTTCCTTTAAGACCTTAGAAACAGGCACCGTTTTTAACTTTGTATTAACACCGGGAAATTGTACACCTTTTGGAATTGATAAAAACAACTCCAAAGGTACGCGCCAACTGACGATTACTGCCAATCGTCAATACGCAGATGAAATGCAAAATTCAAATATTGGTCAAACAGTGAGTAATACTGTTTGTCTTAATAACATTGTTAACCTTTAAGAGCGAGATTAAAGATGAATAGTTTAAGAAAGCAGCAAGGCATGGCCACTATTCTTTTGGTCTTGCTCATCGGGCTTACAGTGATGATCATAACATCGACTGTTGCAAAATCACTGATCTCCAACAAAGAAGCAAATGTTGCTGCGCATGCACAAACCAACGTACAACTCATGGGATGGTCAGGTGTTAGCGCCTTTCGTGAATATTTATTAAAAAAATATAAGGATACCGATATTAATGACTTTCGCCAAAGCTTATTAAATACAGGTGAAATTCAGCTTTTAAATGATGATACCAACCAACGTTATGTCACGGTTGAAGTAAAAGATGTAAAAGGTTGCAATGGTTTAACCAATAACCCAGATGGTTCTACTGGAACCAAATGTATTGTCATCGCAAATATTCTGTCGAAAAGTGGGTCAGCTCAATCAGCTACTACGATACAAGCAATCTATGATCTTGCAGCAGACCTGATTAAGTACAAGAGTGTTATTAATTTCACTGGTCAAACATTTATGTCTGGCACTACTATTTCCGGCGAAGATCCAACTAAACCAGATGAATATGTCGAACTGAATGTCGATGGTGGTAGCCTGTCCTTACAAGCTGGTTTCAAAATCCAAAATATCAAAAACTTAACTATTAACGTTAAGAAAGACAAAGATGGTAAAGGTGGAAATGTCTATATTGATTGCTTAATTGATGCCTGTGGTACAAGAAATGGGGCTGTAATTAACATCAATGCTGAGGGCTATGTTCACATTATTAACGGCGGAAATTTTGGCAATATTTCATCTGGTGAGTGGGTTAAACTGTTAACCAATGTCAAAGCAGAAAATATTAAAGCAATTGGTGATGTCACACTTTCTCTTGGTTCTAAAGCTCAAAATATTTCCACTGACGGAAATATTAGTCTTACAGAAGGAGGCTATGCTGCAAACTTACATACCAATAAAGATGTAACACTACGCACGAATGTCGAAGTGTCTTCTATTACCACACACCAAGGGAATGTCAATATTTCCGTTTCTAGTAAAGTCAACGGAAATGTCATGGCAGGTGGCAACGTAACAATGATCGGAACTAGTGTTGTTACGGGTGATATTACATCAGGCGGGAAAGTTAATATTTCTAGTAGTGACGTTAAGGGCAGTGTAAGAGCCAAAGAATTTATTGACCTTGATACCTTCTCCAAAATTGAGCAATCGGCCTATGCTCATAATCAGTCGAAACAAGGGATTGGCGTGTACAAGGCTGGAGTCCGCTTAAGTACAAGTTGGATTGGTGGAAATGTGTATTCTAATGGTCCATTACGCTTATTAGATGGTCTTATTACTGAAGACGTAAAAGGTGATGTCTATCTTGCCAACTTTAGTACTTCAAACCAGAATGGTGTAGTTGAAGGATTTAAGAATGCAATTAGTGGAAAAATTTATGAAAAACTCACAAGCATCCCTCAGCTCAGTACTTTTCCAGATATTCCTAAATACGATGTTTCTGAAACCATAGCCAGTATTCAAGAAGCAATTCAAAATATGACGTTTGAAACCAGAGTCGATGTTCGTCAATATCGAAATGATGCAAACTATATTTTCGTACGTGAATATGGCGCTGCTCGCGTATATTTAAATCATCTTCGCAATGAGAGCTCTAAAATCACTTACATGTATGAGTATGACGCTACTAATAATATTCACAAACAGTTTGCTGTAGATGCTTCAGGAAATAAAACTCAAATCATGAAAATTGACCCTGAGAACTCAAACTCAGGCTCACGAGGTTTCTATTTAGGGAAATACACCTTGAATAGCAAAGATTATGTGGGTGCTATTTGTGAAACTATTCATGAAGAACAGATCATGACCAATAGTTTAGGTCTACGTACTGACCATAAAAGCGGTTATTGTACAAGTCAAATTATTGGATATCTTCCACGTGTCAGTTTAGATTTTAATGGTCTTGATGGTAAAGACCGAACTATATTTGGTTGGCCTAAAGATTACGATTATACATTACCAGACACTTGGTATATTCGTTCAATGGATACATCTACATTCGATAACGCAAGTTTTGCTCCAGGTATTCTGTATTTCGAAGGTAAATTAATTATTTCTGGTAAAGCGAATCTTGCGGCGGATAGTACTGATTCTGTATTCACCAATACATTCCTTGCTGAAGGTGATATTGATGCGATTGCGATGTCTCCTCGCATTTATTCGCCTCGTAATATTACGCGAAATCCAAATGCAACAGATGCCTTAATTTGTTCACGTAACTTAGGCACTACGTCTAATACTAAGTTTAGTGTTAGTCCACCTGCAACAACACCTGCAACTTTATCGAACAAATTCTTGACGCCAGTGAATTTGTGCCAAGATGCGAATACGATGTATAAAAACACCAATAGATTACCTAACGGTACACTTGATACAGTGACTATTGATAATAAAGAAATAACAAAGTTAGAACTTGGTTTAGTTGCCTTGATGTCTAATCAAGTTGTGCGTATTGGTGCATGTGCACAAATTTATGGTGACGTATTAGCAAGAAGTAATGTTGAAGGTAGTGCAGCATGTGGTATCGGTGAAAAAAATGGAATCTTTGGTAATATCAGCTCTCAAGGTGTCCCACCGTATACTAGTGTTCAACAACACAATACAATGGGTGCTGGTACAAATATTTATATTCCCAAAAATGAATATAAAAATTTAAATAAAGTTGATGATGTGAATGCAAATGATTTCATCGCCATTAAAAATGCAGACCTACAATGGGCTAAATATCAATAATTGGAAGCGAATAGCCCAAACATAAGTTTGGGCTTTTTTTTGTGTGAAATTTCTGACTAGACAAGCTATACAAAACACCGTATAACACCGTTTTTCCCATATTCAGGTGACCATGTGAAACTCGTTTTAGCACCCATGGAAGGTTTAACTGATCCCATCATGCGTGATGTTCTCACACATGTCGGCAGCTTCGACTGGTGTGTAACTGAGTTTATCCGTGTCACTGATTCTGTCCTTCCAGATCACATCTATCATTCTTACTGTCCCGAATTATTCAACGATGGCAAAACAGCAGCAGGAACACCCGTTCATGTTCAATTTTTAGGGAATAATCCAACCATGTTGGCTGCAAATGCCGTTCGAGCGGTGGAGTTAGGTGCACCTGCAATTGATATGAATTTTGGATGTCCAGCTAAAACAGTAAACAGGCATCGAGGTGGTTCTGTATTATTGGATGAACCTGAAACAGTGTATCAACTGGTTAAAGCTGTACGTGATGCAGTGCCTGCTGAAATACCAGTTTCAGCAAAAATGCGTTTAGGTTATATGGATCGTAATTTCACCCTGGAAAATGCACATGCTATAGAAGATGCTGGTGCCGCTTGGGTGACCGTTCATGCACGAACAAAAGCAGATGGCTATACCCCACCCGCCTTTTGGGATCAACTTCAACCCATTCGTCATGCGCTTAGCATTAATGTGATAGCCAATGGTGAAATCTGGAATAACCAAGATGCGCGCCAGTGTTTAATAGAGTCAGGTTGTGAAGATCTAATGATTGGTCGTGCAGCAGTGACAACACCCGATGTCACACAATGCATCCGACAAAATAAAGACGAAGCGATATTACAATGGAGCGATTTAATTACACTCCAAATTCGCTTCTTAAATGGTTCTTATAAAAAAGAAATGAATATGGTCGGACGTTATAAGCAATGGCTAGGTATGATGTCTAAACATTATCCTGAAGCAAAACTGTTATGGGATGAAGTGAAACGTCTGAAACAAGTAGATGAAATCATTGCTAAGCTCAATCATTTTCAAAACATTATGCCAACTGTCTAATTTCTAAATTCTAGAATGAATAACTCCGAACTTCACCTTGAAAATTCAGACAGTCTTGAACACGAGTGCGTTGAACCTCAGACAGTTGCTCTGGACTAAACCATGCATATTCCGTATGTTCCTCAGAGAGTTGAATTTGGGCATTATTTTCAATCATGCATCTAAAGATAAAGGTGTGTGAGTTTACCTGTGCGTGATAGTAAACCCCAGACAAATACTGGATGCTTACATCACAACCTATTTCTTCTTTACACTCTCTGAGCAAAACTTGATGTATGGTTTCACCTTGATCTAAACCACCACCAGGCAACCCCCAACTGTAATTGGCATAGTTTGCTTTCAGTAATAAGACTTGTCCCTCTGGGTTGGTGATCACCGCATGAGAACTCAAACGATAAAAATCATAAAATCCCATGACACGTCTCCAGAATTTAACTCATTCATGAAAGATAACACTGTTTAAGCCCATCTAAATGCTCAAGATTCGCTAAACCACAAGCCTTAATTTAGATTTATCCTTCAAGATGATAGCCTTTCCCGTTGCTAAGTCTACAGGCATAGAAATATGTTGGTGTACCATCACCCACTGTTCATTGGTTTTTTGTAGACATAGTGTTGTACGACACCAAGGCATTTGCAGCTGACCTTTTAAGGCTTTATGTTCCACTTTAGAGTGACAGTGTAATACAACCAAATGATCACTCGCATGCACTTTTACATCACGGCGAGTGATTTGCATTCCATCGAAGAAATAGGGACTAAATTTTTGCCATTCTTTTCGATAAGCTTCAGCTCCCTCAAGTTGGGTGCTGACATCAAACATACTTACATTTTGCGCACATTTTTCGATTAACGCATCAACATTATTACCCACTAATGCTGAATCCCATTCTTTTAATTGCGCTAATACTTCATGAGCAGCAACACCATTACCCTCAATCTGAATAGACATGATGTGACCTTATTGTTATTAGTGTGATGAAGTTAACACTTTTAAAGAAAAAGTGTAATGTTATTTTGTGTCAAGCAAAGAAATTTTTATTCTAATTTGTATCTAAAATTCAATTTAAATTGATAAAAAACAACCATTATTTATTAAAACTTATCATTATAATCAAATTAAAACCAACGACGAGTTATTATCACATAAAAAAATTGGCCCCAGTTTCACTGAAGCCATTATAAAAGCTTATGCTTTCTTTACATATTCGGACTTAAGTTTCATTGCGCCAAAACCATCTACTTTACAATCAATATCATGACCATCCGTTGCATCTGGCAACAAACGAATACTTTTTGCTTTAGTACCGACTTTGATTACGGATGATGAACCTTTAATTTTTAAATCTTTGATAACCGTTACGGTATCACCATCTGCAAGAAGATTGCCATTTGCATCTTTGATCTGAACCACTTCTTCGAGTGTCTCTCCTTCTTTCCATTCATGTGAACATTCTGGGCAGATCAAGAGGTCCCCATCTTCATAAGTATATTCAGAGGAACATTTTGGGCAATTTGGCAAAGACATAAAAAATCCAAAAAATTAAAAAAATTTTGCTCAATATACCACTTTCATCTAGCGAATAGAAAAAAAACCTTACATTTTATAAGGTTTAAATAAAAAACCTAAGTTCAATCACTTAGGTTCTTTTATTGGCTCTAGCCTTGTTTAGCTTTGAAACTCATCTTCTATATCTTCATCATCATATACATATGCCATACATCCCCATCCATCGTACTCACCATCATAATCATTGGCTATTTTGGTAAACCATTCTTCTAAATCCACAATATCTGAGTATTCTGGCTCCATATACACATAAATCGTGATAATCCATTCTGCGGATTCAGACTCTTCATCAATAAATAAACTGATCTTTTGTTCTTCCTGAAGCAAGAACAAGGCACATTTTTCAGCTTTGTCTTTAGAGCTAAAAGCAATTGAGTACTCAATCTCATGCGGCTCGCTTAAATCATCTCCATCCTGGAACATTTGCCACAGTACATCGCCATTATCATCATTTGGAAATTGTTCTAAATCACGGCTCATACGTTCATCCTTATTGTGGTTATTGCGTATACAATATCCTAGAGTAGCCTATATTTATTTCATTTTGGAGAAGAATTCATTAGAAATTGTTCTTAACTTTATATGATCGTAATTGTTAAATTTTAGTTGTGCACTCACAATACGTATTTTGCTTGAAGCATTTCATTCAGAATGGAACTTCACTCACAATTTTAATTTCAAAACCACTCAACGGTTGTTGAAACTCTAAATAACTTGCATGCAAAGCCATTCGCCCTAAATTACTGAGTTTAGGGTTTGGATGATAGAGTTTATCACCTGTGATCGGATGACCTATGGCTTGCATATGTACGCGTAATTGATGAGAACGCCCCGTTATTGGCGTCAACAAGACACGACTAATATCTAAATGCGCATCATAAGCGACCAATTCAAACAGTGTTAAGGCTGGTTTTCCAAATTCAAAATGAACGATTTGTTTCGGTCTATTTTCCCAGTCCGTAATTAAAGGCAAGTCTACTTGTCCCTGTTGTGCAATTTTACCTTGCACCAGTGCCACATAATTTTTTTTCACGGTGCGTGCTTGGAACATTTTGCTCACAGCCACTTCAGCATCACGATGTTTTGCAAACATCAAAATTCCAGAGGTTGCCATATCTAAACGATGGGTAATTTTTGCATTTGGATATTGAGCAATCACTCTTAAATACGCACTGTCATGATGCTCAGGCAAGCGTCCTGGCACAGACAATAATCCTGCTGGTTTATCAATGACCACCAAATCATCATCTTCATAGACGATGTTAAGCGGACCTTGAGGTGGCATATATACAAAATTATCGTCTAAAGGCATGTGAACAGAGCATTTCTTTGGGATGCGGAAAAATAGCAACTGATCAACACAGTGTCAATTTATAAGATGAACGATTTGAGAATTGAGAATTGAGAATTGAGAATTGAGAATTGAGAATTGAGAATTATAATTTTTTTAAGAGAATTTTGAGGGTGTCAGGGAAAACATGTTGTTTACTTCAACTATTATAACTTTGTTAGTTATAACCCTATTGCCTATAAACTTCTGATTTATAGCGTCCTAAGCCGAATCAAGACCTTTTGGGTAAGTACTACACGCACGTTGTACGCAACTGGTAGCAATCTACTCTTTTCGATCCCGTCACACCCTTGAGATATATAATAGCGAGACAGTGTCGGGATTAATTTCCTAAGATTAACGAATTTCAGCATCAAATAAAAAAATATTTCATGTCACCTTATAAATATAATATTTTTTCCCAAATAGGCTCATTGATACACTTTTTTTAGCGTTTTTGAGCTAAATATTGCAATTAAAATTCAAGCTGACCTTCCATTTTAGAGAGTTGCTTGAATCCAAGATGCAATGCTCCACCACAACATCATGGCAAACATGCCACACATAAGATTAGCGAGTACTTTCTGTAGTTGAGATAATTCAGATTTGTAAATTTTGAGGTTAATCACATACGCAACGATGCCCAATACCGCTCCTACTGCGCCACCAATGAGTAATAGTAAAATTGGCCAGCCTGCCATCAAATGAACTTTAACACCTAAAGACGTTTTTTCATTTTTAGCTATGCTGCTCATTTCCATGTGATTCTTCCTCTTGCAATCATTTTTACTGCAAATGATCATGCAAAGTTCGCACCAACCTCATTAAAAAACTATTCAAAATTCAGCTCATCAAAGTCCTTGATTTTGGACAGATAGATTGGTGAATAATTCACTTTGGACCAGGTATGCTTAAATTTTTCCTGAAGATCCCGATCTGCCAAATTGATATTTTGTGAATGCTTTTTTTGATGACTGAGAAAATTAATACTTACTCTATAATCAGTATATGGGCCATGATTACTAGAAAGATCATAACCAATCAAACGCATATCCTGCTGCTCTAAACGAAACTTATAACTCCAATAGCCATAACGACCGTGTCCATAATGGATCCCCAGAATATTCTTGCGGATATCTACACTGAGTTCTGGCGGAAAATAAACTCCACCCTCTTCATTTTCCGATGAAAATGCAGTCAGATTCTGCATCAGTTTTTGATATTTGAATTGATTCTGTAATAGCACCAGAATGCCACGTCGGTTACGATCCAGCTTGCCCTGATCAGGATGGTTCACCCACCCTTTGGGATCAATTTTTTTTACAATCAGTACGGCATCCTTTTGGCCATCCTGATTCAAATCACCTTCTACGGCATCGAACAGAAAATATTGGTCTGGAATAAAGTCCTTAAATTTTTTGGCTTGCTGTTGAAGTCTGATTTCTTCCGGACTTAGTGGTTTCTGCTGTGGAGTGTTCGCCCATAATGGTACTGAAGCAATAGAACATGCCATAAGTATTGCGACTGATATACCATGACGCTTTAATATTTTTAGCACAGGCATCAGCTGAGCTCCTTTATGATTTTTATAATGTTTTTAGCCAGTATAATTTTTACATGAATTGGAATGGTAATCGTGATTCAACATATTTTTATGATGTTCCATTGAGATTTTAAAGGGGAGTTTCGGCATTCTTTACCATGCGTCTTTTCTGACGAATCCAGCGTACTGCCCAAACCACACCAATTAGTAAAACGATCACTACCAATACGGGTATAAAAAATGACAATACGGAAATCACAAATGCGCTGACCCACTCACCTGTAGAAACCACAGGATTTGCCACGCCACCCGTGGTTGCGGTCGATACACCCCGTGCTGCCACTGTCCCAAGTTGCACTGCTCCTGCTGTTCCACCACCAACAATGATTGCAGCAGCCCAACTTGCAAATTGCGACATTTCACCAGAGCTTACAGCCATGGTCGTCAATGTTCCAGCCACCATCGCGGCAGGTGTTGCGATGGTATCAAGTAAGTTATCTACCCATGGGATGTAATAAGCACCTATTTCACACAGTGTGGCAAAACCAAGTGCAATACAGACTGATGGCATCGCCAACCATTCAAAACCTTTGATGGGTTCAAAAATGCCCATAATGGCAGCAATACTCATCACCAATAATGGAACAAATACGCGGAAGCCACATGCAGCACTTAATCCTATACCAAGACATAAACCGAGTATCGTTTCCATAGTGAACCTTTTTATTAATATGTTTTTAATTTTCTTAAGGTAACAAAAAAGCCCTATGGTGTAATAGGGCTTTTGTTTAAAACAGTGGTGTCTGTTTTAGTGTGTTTGCTTGAGCGAATTATTTTTTAAATTGATTGCTTAAGCATTTGGTACACGGTGGTAAACGATCAGTACCAATTTCTAAGTAAGCACGATGCCCACATTGAACGCAAAAATAGAAACCTGTTCCCGGTTTAGAGCCAGCTGTAACCATTTTTGTTCTCCGTATATTTTTAGAAATGGTGAAGTCACTATAACTGAGTATGAATGACTTTTTATTGTCCATTTCGACAGATGATGATGGCATTTTTTCAAGTTATAAATATCCTGAAAGCATAGGTATGTAAGTTGCTAAAAAAGCTAATACTGTGACATGATTAGATGCAAAAGACATTAGCTCCTTATAATTATCATTATATTTTTCTTTCCCTACAGAATTACCTAAAGATTCAATTCGCTTTTCAAGCTCTGTGACAATTTGATCATCCAGATTAGAACTTTTAACCTTTGTCAAAAGCTCTAAAAATTCTTGAGGGATTTTGTTAGAAATATTTTGATTGATCGTACTTTGATGATTACCCGAAGCTAAATTTTGAACATTACCTGCAATGTGAATATTAAAAACTTGAGCAACTTTATCCTGAGGAATTGAATTTGAATTAATTTCTAAATCTCCAGCATCTTTATCTAACATTTCAATCTCTAATACAAAATTTAAAATTTTAGTTTTTATAGTATCTATTATTCCAACTAATGCAGAAGGGCTTTGTTGCATAAAGGTTTGAAAGGCTGAGTTCCCTTAAGCTACTCAAATTTAAGAGACAACTTGGGTATGAGGGCGACCTAATTCTG
>NZ_JBWYIQ010000030.1:0-32692 GCF_056779795.1 Acinetobacter sp. ANC_7682
CTCATGAGTGCTCGGTTATATGCGGGCCAATTGGTTGTGCGGTAGATTTTGTGTGTAGGCTTCTTCATTTGAAAATTATATCGCTGAAAAAGCCTTTACAGATAGGTTTGTGCAACAAAGCCGTTTCAGAGGCAAACCAACGGGAAAGAATCGAGTCAATTATTTAATAGCGAGTATCAGGCTCATTTATTAAAAATAGCATCTCATTTGGAAGAACTAATTCACCGGCTTACTTATTTGGCAAACAAAAATAATAAGGCATTTTATTTTACCCATTTGTACGGGATTCTTAAAAGTTTAAGCAGCGCACCTAATCCACTAATCATTACGGCGTATCACCTAGATCCTAAGCATGAGTTTAAGCGTTTACTCAATCGGAATACATTTGATTTTGAAGTCAGACAAATCGTTAAAAAAATTCAGTTTATTAAATCAGTTTTGCAGTCTCTGTATGTGGGTAAAAAATCAGGAGTAAGATTAATAAGTAAAGCCAAAATACATTAAGTCTGGGAGCATTTATTGCTCCTTTTTTCATTGCTGTATACACCCATTTTTTGGGGGGCGTCAGTATTTTAATTTATGAGTATGAAATTGCATTGAATCCAATGCTTGGGTACTTAGGAATTAGAAATGAAAGAACAATGTAAGCAGGCCGTAGCCAAGGCTCTGGGTAAAGCCTCTTTGAATGCTCAGGAAGTGCAGAATATTGAAGCCCGAATCAATCAGGCTATGGTGAATCTAGCGCGTAAAGACATTGACCACTGGAGAGGCTTAACCGATCTGGAAAAGCTGTCTGCTGCCAGCAAGCAAGTAGCGGAAGATATTCGGGCTGATTTTGAACGCAAGAAGCGAATAGCCGTACAAGACATTCTTATCCAAAATAAAAACCTAGCCATTCTTCAAGATCCAGCACTCAAGATAAGCGCATCAGAGCGTATAGACCGGATGGTTGCAGCGTATGGCGATATGTCAGGCATTCAGTCTGCAGACTCTAAGACCAGAGTGATAGCAGACCTTTACCGGGGGCAATTGGTAGACACCTATCTAAATATCAAAGGTGGCCTGGGCATATTCACCGATAAGGTTATGGTCCAAAACATCATCAAGGAACTACATGGGGAAAGCACTGGAGACGCTACGGCGCTTAAAGCTGCTCAAGGCATTAGTAAGACCTTTGATGACATTCTAGAGCGTTTTAATCGTGCAGGCGGTGACATTAAAAAACGCCGTGATTATGCATTGCCACAACACCACAGCCCACAAAAAGTAGCTGAGGCAGGTCAAGAGCAGTGGACTAATGACATTATCAACCTGATCAAACGTGAGGACTTTGTAGACGCTCAAGGCAATCTAATGCCTGATGATGAATTAAGAGGTGTATTAGGGGATATCTACACGTCTATTGTGACGGACGGTGCCAATAAAATTGAAGTAGGGAAAGGTTATGTCGGTGGCGGTGCAAAAGTCACTAGCAAGCATCAGGAAGGGCGTGTACTTAACTTCAAGAATGCAGATGCATGGATGGACTATCAATCCCAATATGGTGGCATGCAGCTTGTAGACATCCTGGAAAGTCACATTACAAGTATGTCGAAAGATATTGCCTTAGTGGAAACCTTCGGAAGTAACCCACGCCCTGCCATGCAGATCCTTATGAAAAGTGCTAGACATATCGACACTGTACAAAATGGCGTTAAGCTGGACAAAGTAAACAAGTCCCTTGTACGTGCTGAGACTATGTTTGATGAGTTTACCGGGCAGAATCCACCAGAGAGTAAGGTGCTTGCCAATGCTGGACTAACATATCGCTCCATGAATGTGGCCTCAATGCTGGGCGGTACTGTCCTATCTTCTGCCACTGATCAGGCTATGATGCTGAAAACAGCCCACGTAAATAGAATTGCATACCGGAAAGTATTTGGTGAGATGCTTCGGATGTTGAATCCAGCAAATGCAGAAGACAGGCGTTTCGCTCATAGTCTAGGGCTTGCCACTGAGGAGATGCTAGGTTCTCTTAATCGCTGGTCGGACGATGGTCTAACGTCTGTGCATGGCCGTGCTGAACAGATTGCTAAGGCTTCAAGTTCTCTAGCTACTCAGGTGCTACGTGTATCTGGCTTAAACGCTCTTACTGCTGCATCTAAGATGGGCTATTCCACTATGATGATGAACAAATTTGCAGATTTAACACGCTCTAAAAACTGGAACGATCTTAGCGCCGTAGACCGTGAGTTAATCCAAGGGGGTGGCCTCTCAGAAATGGATTGGAAGGTGATGCAATTAGCCGAGCCAATAATAGATCCAAAGGGCAACCCATTAATGCATGCCCAAGCTATCCAACGTATTCCAGATGAGAAGCTCGCTGAGTTTGGCGATCCAAAACGAATTAAGGATGAAGTATCAACTAGACTGCATACCCATATTCTTGATGAGCAAGGTATGGCAATTATTGAGGCAGGCATTCGAGAGCGTACCAAGTTCCAAGTAGGCAGAGCTGGTACAGAAATGGGGGAGTTTTGGCGCTGTGTAACTCAGTTTAAATCGTTCCCTCTAGCCTTCCTTATGCGACATGGCAGCCGTACCCTATCTAAAAACGGTTGGGCTAGTAGGGCTTGGTATGCTGGCTCATTACTTGGCATGACTACATTACTTGGTGGATTAGTTGTTCAACTTAAAGAGCTTGCCTTAGGTAATGATCCGGCTGCCATGTTTGATGATGATGACAACCTGGAGACAGAAGCAAAGTTTTTCACTCGTGCCTTTGTTGCTGGTGGCGGTATGCCAATCATAGGTGACATTATGGTGGCAGGTATGGACCCAAGTGGGCGTGATACTACTGACTTTTTAGTTGGTCCAGTAGGTAGTGATGCAAAAGCTATCCTATCTCTAACCTTCGGTAACCTGAATCAATGGTATGAGGGCAAGGATACTAATGCTGGCAACGAAGCTTACCGATTGCTTAAAAGCAAAATCCCTGCTCAAAATCTTTGGTATACAAAGGCTGCTACTAACAAACTAATCTTTGATGGCCTTCAAGATGCCATTGCACCAGGTTATCGTGAAAAGCTTATTAGAAAGGCCGAGCGTGAGCAGGACCGGACACAGTGGTGGGGAGAATGGGATGAGATAGAAGCCCCGGATTTTGGTAAAGTCATCGGGCAATAAAAAAAGGAGCTTCGGCTCCTTTCTATTTTTCTATAGATAGGATATGTATTGTTCATTTGAAATATCAAAATAAAGAGAATTGAGATGCTTTATATTCTGGCTCTGATTATAGCAATAGCCATTAGTAGTTTAGGATTCATGCTATACCAAAATAAAATGAATCAGGTCAGAGTTTTTGATAGTAGAGAGGAGTTAACAGCCTTCCTCCGTAAAAAATATACTTCAGAGGTTAAGAGTAATCAGCCTATCCATGGTTTCGTATTAGATGAAGCATCCCTGCAGATAACCTTACAAGATCCAGCTATGGCAAGCTTGGGACGATCCGCCATTGATGTGCAAGTAAATCTTGTGACTAAAGATGGGTATCAGGAAGTAAGTGCACCATGCGGAGATGTTCAAGCCCAATTCAAGAAAGGAGATTTCGTGGTCGTACTTCCGATCCATAATGAACGTCATGGATTTTGGCATTATGTGACTATTGCTAAATTACAGCCTATTTATGATGGTAAGAAGAAGAGCTGGATAATTTCTGAGAATTACCTGCAGGCATAGGACGAAAATAAAATGATCTTAGATCGAGAATTTCAGCTTGAACTTATGACAAAAATGGCCGAGGTATATCCAGCTGCTTATAATTTTTCACAAGATGAGCGATATAGGGATAGTGACTTTCAAACAAAGCTTTTCACTAATCTTTATTATTTACAGTCTCACGGATTATTAGAGGAAAAGAGTATTCATTTAACCCTTGGATTCGGTGGAGGGCAAACTTGGACTCTAGGAAATACCAGGCTAAATCACAAAGGCATGGATTTCTTGGCTGATGACGGCGGACTATCTGCAATCTTGGGTACAGTTACAATCAAATTTGAAACTGAGCAACTCAGAGCTATTCTGGTTACTAAGATCATGAGTTCTGATCTTAGTTATGAGCGTAAAACCACTATGCTTGATGCTATTAAAGAACTACCTGCAGAGGGATTAAAGCATCTAACAATGAAAATTGTAGATGCTGGTTGGGATAGCATGGATTCTCTTATGAGCCTTATACAGAGTGCAATAACATAATGAATTCTCACATTTGTGGATACAGCTTAAGAGATAACAGCTAATGACCCTATACATCTCGACACCTGAGCTATTGAAGCGTTATGGAATTACTAAAGGTACTCTGATCAGCTGGAGAAATAAGAAGAATTTCCCTGAACCAGTCATTAAAGCGCATGGACGTTCCAGTAGCCGTTACGGGATCAAAGCGGTCGATACCTGGGAAAGAGACAGTGGCTTGCTTGACTCACTTGAAATACAGCCTCTGATAACACCGTATACATAATTTTAGTAGAAAAAGGAATTTCACATCATGAAGAAGATAATAGCGGTCTCTCTAATGGCTCTTATGAGCTCAGTCGCTTTGGCCACCCCAATTACACTTCAGCATTCTAAGACTAGCTATGTGAACTCTGGCATCTGTTCCGCCGTAGTGGATGTGACAATCCATGATTTTCTTGGAACCTATGACAAACTGTATTTAGACCTGGTAGCAAAGGACAGATCCGGCAGAGTGCAGGGGACTTCGGAAAATGTAATAACCTGAGTTCGATGAAATATTTTAGCTTTTTAGCAAGTTTTGGAAAGTTGGCTTATTTGGATTTAAGCAATAAGCCACTATAGCAGCCATAATATTCACCATAAAGTTATTCACCGAACGATGACGTGAATGGTCAATTTGATGTAAGTTTTTTAACTGATCATTCACTGTTTCGATCAATCCTCTTCTGCAAAGCAATTGTTTTTCTTCTTCAGTTTGGATGGGTTTATTTTTCATATTCTTGCGTGACGGGGTTAATAGTCTGAGCCCCCTTGCTGCTAAAGCTTCAGTTTTTGCTTTACTCAGATAGCCTTTATCGCCCAGTAAAATACCTTTTAACTCTTGGGTTAAAGATTCAAGTACAGCAACATCATGAACACTTCCCGATGTAATCTTGAGATTAATAATTTCACCCAAGTTGTTGATAACAATATGGACTTTAAATCCATAAAACCAACCTGTGCTACTTTTACCACGACCAGCTAAGCCTTTAAATACACGGTGTCTTTTAATTCTAAGATTATGGCAAACGACCAATTTAGTCGAATCAATAATACAAATTCCGGTATCTTCTCCTTTAACTTGATGGAAGAAACTACTCAAAGCTTGCAAACAACGCGGCATTATTTCAATGAAACGATTGTAGCTAAGAAGCTTGGGAAAAGCTGATTTCCAAAATGGAACGAGCATTTGGCAATAAAAATATTTGAAAAATCTAAATCCAGATTTATGAAATAAAATGACAATAGTCATAACTTCAGACAGGCTTAAAGCTGACTTTTTCATTGTTGTTTTTTGATCAGAAATTAGAGCTTTCTCTAAAGATTCATTAAACTTTTTGCAGAAATCATCCAAGATACAAAATAATTCGGTAATATAGTCCATGAAAAAGCCTTGCTCTGAAATGTTTTGTCTTCGTAACCAAGATATTACAGATGCTAAGGCTTTTTTTTTATTATTTTTTATGTCGAACTCAGGTTAATAACCTACGGCGATATACAAAATCTTCAGGGTAAAGCATTTGGAAATGTTTTTCTTGAATCTGAAACAATGTGTGGAGCAGATCGTACTTGGACAGTTCAGGTTAAGCGCGCCGTCTTGGTCGTAGATGGTAAAAGAGAAGATCTACTGAAGGCCAAGAAAGTTCATATTGATGATTTTCAGCCTATGAGAATAGTAGCTAAATAACAGACTGATTAATAATTCTTGAATATATAGACTAAATTTTACTCATGTCTACCGTTACACAGCCGGAAACTGTGCGTTTCTGACATTTTTACCGTCCGTTTCTGACATTTTTACCGTCCGTTTCTGACATTTTTACCGTCCGTTTCTGACATTTTTACTGTGCGTTTCTGACATTTTTACTGTGCGTTTCTGACATTTTTCGCCGTCCTGTTCATCCTAGATAACTCACTAAGAATAGTGATAGTAAGTATTTGAACCTTACAAAACTTAACCTTTGAACCTGATAAGACTTGAAATTAGAACCCAGCAAAACCCAACGATTGAACCTGATAAAACCTGATATTTGTTTTACGTAGTTATACAAGATAGACAATAGTTAAAAACGGCGTAAACCTTGATATGACAATGTTTGAGTGTGGTTTTGATGGTCTTTTTGATGCGGTGCTGTAAAACAAGAAAATAAGGGGGGGATTCTTTACATTGATGTGGGGGATAGGGGTCTTTCCTTGTTATACGTAGTTATACGGATTCGATTTATTTACCTTGACGTACCTTGACGAAATGCAACTTTAACAAAATGGTTGTAACGCTTATCTGATAAGGCTTTGAAGGTGTTTTTATAGTGTTTTTTGATATGGTGCTGTCAATCTAAATTAATGGCGTGTCGTATATTTAAAAAAGTGTTAATTAAATTCAGTATAAGAGCCTCTCAAAATAATTACGGTTATACAGATTCCATTATTTAATCTGTATAACCAGCATTTCTAATTACTCTTGAATGGGATGAACCTTCGCCCCTTCTGGTAACCATTTCGTGAGATGTAATGTTCCCAAGCCTTGAGGTTTCAGATAGTTGAGATGCTCCAGATCTTTTTCAAAATTATCCACACCAACAAAACATTTTGATTGATTAATAACTTTTAAACCAGACTGGGTAATAGATGGAATAATTGTAGCTGTTTTATTTATAACGGAATTATCAAATGCTTTTACCATTGCTTGACGGTCTTTTATAGGAATAGGTATTGTGAATACCTGAGTATAGACTTTATTTGTTGTTGAATATTGTTGACCATAAAACCCTTCACACCAACCATAGCCAACTTTCTCAGCAAATACATTTTGGACACTTACTGTAAGCAAGCCAGCTACCAAAATTTTTATAGAATTTTTCATAAGAACTCTTTAATTACCTTATTAAACTTTTAATATATTAACATTACCTGAATCGCGGATAAGAAATTGACTTGAAAAATAAGAGGACTAGAGCCATCAGTTGAGTTACCACACCAAACTCACAACTCTAGTCCTGATGTTCAATAGTACCGAATTATTCTGCGTAATTGATGATTTTTTTCTTAAATTTGAATCAACTTATTGGGAGTTTCTCAAACAAAACTGTGGTTCCTTAAGAATCAGAACTGCTCAACTCACAATTTCAGAAATCTGCTTTATTGCCATTTGGTACAAATGCTCTCATTTCAATAATTTCAAAGCCTTTTTCACCTGGTTAAAAGAAGATAAAAGCCATTTATTTAAGTACTTGCCTTGCTATCAAAGGATGATTCATCTGATCAATATGCACTAATTGGCCCTACACGCTTTACATGTGGCGCTGATGAAAGACCAAGCTACACAATATTTATGGATTGATTCAACAACTCTGCCAGTTTGTAAAAATCAACGTATTCAGCGTCATAAATCATTAGTCCAAATTGCATCACGTGGTAGAAGCTCAATGGGCTGGTTTTATGGCTGTAAATTACATATTGCGATGAATCAATTTGGTGAAATTGCCTGCTCTGCTTTATCGAATGGACATGTTGCTGACATAAAAATGGTTGAGCAATTGGTTGCTGGTATAGAAGCAAAACTTTACGGGGATCGAGGTTACATCAGCCAAGAATTAAAAATCAGATTGAAAGATCAAGGTATTGATTTGATTACTTATCATCGAAAGAATATGCGGGCTATTCAACTCTGTGCATCAGATGAATATCACCTAAGACAACGCAATAAGATAGAAACATTATTCAGTTTATTGAAGGGGCAATACAATTTAGTGACGAGTCAAGCACGTAGTCTTCATGGATTTCTGAGTGGAATTTACGCCTCACTATGTGCATATCAATTAACCCATCAAAATAAGCCAACAATTCAAATTAAGGAATCATCGGCTTAAGCAGGATCCGGGTATATATAAGAATAGCTAAAAATAACTAAATTATGACTAGGCTTAGTTATCTAATTAGACTGCATTCAAAGTATTGTTTTCAAAGGTCAATCCAAAATAGGACTGTCATTTTAGTGAAAATAGGCATTTGCAAAACAATCCTATGAAAGAGATACTTTTATCTAATTAGACTGCACCGATCTAAAGCAATCTAAAGCTCGTTTTTGGTATAAAAGCAGCATTTGCGAAACAATCCTATGAAAGAAGCGTTTTCGCCTAATTAGACTGCACCGATCTAAAGCTGTTTATTCTATTGTCACGATTTCCGTGATAGTTGAATCTGCATGGTTATCTTGACCATTCGGCTATTGGGTTGGTGTTGGCCAGGTGGTATTCCTTTTCACTACACTTTAAGTGTAGTTAGCGTTCCGAGAGTTTTCGGATCGGGACCATTTCCCCCATTGGGGGATATAAGCAAAATTGCGTTGGTTAATGAACTACGAAACTTTCGTACAGTCACACAGTGTGGGTATGGTCAAGATGACCACCCCTAAAAGCCTAGACCACTAGCGGAATTCCGCTATCGCTATGCCATGCTCAGATGTGAGCAACGGTATTCACTGAGCGAAAAATTGCGTTGAGTGGGTGTGTCCAAATATGGACAGACCTCAAAATTGAGTTTTGCACGTGACTATCAGGTACTCACAAAGATACGCTCAAATCTGAGTGCATCTCTTAACTGCCTTTAAAGTGTAGTAGCGGATCAGGAATATTCACCCCAAGGGGAGATATGAGCAATTTTGCTCACATTTAAAACGCGACCAAGTGAGTACCTTAAAGCCACTCACAAATCACTGACAGTCAAAAGTGACGTGCAGCATAAGCACCACAAAAAAGATGAGCTTTATAATCCGATCCATTAAGAACCTGAGCCACCAGTAAGGGGAGCAGCTAAAAAACAATTTATTGCCCAATATGAGGAGGGTATAGAACACGATTGGAGGTTAAATGGGAGGTTAAATATTTTAACCTTGCAAAATACTATAATTAAAACAGTTGGTTATACACTTTATATATCGCAATCATATGGCGATCTATTAATTTCTTATTTAATAAAAGCTCGCTTAGGCGAGCTTTTTTTGTGGGTCAAGATCGGGTAATTGATGAGATGATCCGACCATATAAGGATAATCAGCCATATCCAACATCGCTTGATCCTCATAAGAATTTCCATAAGCATAAATTGATTGAAATTGGTCTACATCATATTGCTTGAGTATGCGATGTCTTTTTTCTTCGCCACTACAATCAGGAGAAGAATAATGACCCGTATAAAACTGATTAAGCACTTCAGTTTCAGTACAAATCAAATCTACATTTAAAATTTGAGAAATGGGTTTTAAATAAATATCAATGGATGCAGAGACAATCGCAATGCGGTCACCACGGAGTTGATGCTTGATCAGTTGTTCATAAATGGGTGAGTTTAAGTGTTGTTGTAATGAATGGGCGTATTCAAGTGCAATCGGATCTGCATCAGATTTAGAAAATCCAGTAAACATTGCCTTGAATAGCTTAGGGCGCATTGCGTGCGCGGGGTAGATATTTAAAAAATAGGCTTGAATCCAAGGCAGGGTTTTTAGTCCTTGCTTAACAATATGTCGTTTTGATAAGGCGTAAAAGATAAAGCTCGTAAAACTATCTTTTTCACACAGTGTTCCATCAAAATCAAATAACGCTAGGTTTTGATTCTTTTTGCTTTCTGCATACATGTTTGATATCGACCGTTAACTCGCGTAGCAAACCAGTTGGTATTGTAGTCGCGACTAAGCTTAGGACCTGAAATAACCACTTCAGGCATAATGGCATAAAATTTTTCTTTTCCAATTTTCTTTTCGTAAAGCTCAGTCACAGCTTTATAAGTTTGCGTATCTTCAAACTTTTTCTCTTTTTCTTTCTTTAAATCAGCTCGAATTTGACGAGGTGTAATAAATACATTATTTGCGGCAAATACATTGATAAGTTCTTGTTCAGATTGACTCTTTTCAGCTTTTGGATTGCCATTTTTATTGTACAGTAATAAGTCGCCATCAAGCGTTAACTCCGCTGCTGTTAATTCATTGAGCATGCTTTGGAAAGCGGCGTTACGACTTGAATACATGCCTGAATTGTAGTCTGCAAAGCGATATATGGGTTGATCATAATCTGCTGGATACATCATCAGGCGGTGAATACCATAATAGAGTCCGCCATATTGACTGTAAAGGTCTGATCTTAGATCAGCGATACTTCCACCTTGGCGCTTATGATCTTTTGCATAGCTAATATGAACTTGCATAGAGCCTAAAGTGGTAATGGGATTTAGTTTTTCACCAATATCTTGACCAACGAGTTTAGCTGCACCAGTGAGTGCACTGACATGGTAGTGTTTTGCCATGTGAGCAAAAATCTCACGATACAATTCATCTAATTCTCGTTCGGTAGAAACTTTCCGCATTTGTTTCAGATAATTGTCTTCAGGTGTTGGCTGATTTTTTAAGACCTCTTGGAAATACCCAGCAACGGTGCCTCCGATACTATCTCCTAATTTATCTTTGAATTTTTCATCTAAACGATCTTCAATTTCTTTAACTGCTTTGGCACCTAGTCCGGGTACATGGGGATCTGCAACAAAATTAGATTCTTGATCGACTACAGCAATAATGGTACACACATTTTCTTTCGTTTGGGGTATACCGAGTTGCTCTGTTATTTTATAAATATCCTCGGCCCATGAACCACGATTATTAACGCGGCCAGGAATGAGTTTTGAGATTTGTTCTGCATCAATCGTTTTATCTTGTGTGTTCCACCATGATGAGTCACCACAAGCACTCATGAATAAACTTAATGTAGCAACACTACAGGCTTTAAAAATTACATTAGAGCGAAAGCTATTTTTCATAAATGCAAAGTATCAGGGATAAAGATTCTAGCGAAGTATACTATTTCATTCACGATTTGTGAGAACTTATATGTATACAAGATAATGGCAGCATGCTTCAAATATAAATCTAAGTGTTGAACTTAAGTTCATCCATTAACATTCAAGCAAAATGAGATAAAACATATTTTTAGTTTCAAATGTTATATAATTTAATGCTTGTATCTAATTTCAATCTCTCAATGAGTGCAGATTTAAAAAGTTAAGCATTCTGAAACTGTTTCATCATCACTGGTATTATTCATGTCTCAACATCCTGTGATCCGTGATTTATTTGATCGCGAAAAAACAACTCCTGTTTTTGTAGCACCCATGGCAGGTGTAACGGATCGACCATTTAGAACCTTGTGTAAATATTTTGGTGCAGGACATGCAGTTAGTGAAATGATGACTTCTGACAAAACGCTGCGTATGAGCAAGAAAAGTCTCTACCGAGCCAACTTTGATGGTGAAATTGCTCCAATTTCAGCACAAATAGCAGGATCAGACCCACGGGATTTAGCTGAAGCTGCACGATATCAAGTGTCAAATGGTGCTCAAATCGTTGACATCAATATGGGCTGTCCAGCGAAAAAGGTGTGCAATAAATTAGCAGGTTCTGCACTCTTACAAGATGAAGACTTGGTAGCTAGAATTTTAGATGCGGTGGTCGAGGCAGTAGATGTCCCTGTAACACTTAAAACGCGCTTAGGATTTTTAAACGGACATGAAAATATTATGCGTGTGTCGAAGCGCGCAGAACAAGCGGGTATTGCAGCTTTAGCATTGCATGGTCGTACACGGGAAGATATGTATTTAAATACTGCACGTTATGATCTAATTAAAGAAGTGAAGCAAAATATCTCTATTCCAGTCATTGCAAATGGAGATATTGATAGCCCAGAAAAAGCCAAGTATGTATTAGATCATACTGGTGCTGATGCCGTGATGATTGGTCGAGCAGCACAAGGTCGTCCATGGATTTTTAGAGAAATTGCTCATTATTTAAAAACGGGACAGCCACTTGCAGCGCCATCGATTGCTGAAGTGAAAGAAGTTCTATTGGGACATCTGAATGAGCTATATGAATTTTACGGTGAGTATTCAGGCTGTCGCATTGCACGTAAACATATCGCGTGGTACACCAAAGGTCTCCACTCAAGTAATGAATTTCGTCAGAATATGTACAAAGTAGAAAGTACAGCGGAACAAGCCAAAGTCGTAGCCAATTATTTCGATTTACTTTTGTTAAAAGGGCAAATTATGAGTGATGTTCAAGTGGAATCTGTGGATTTATTAAAATCAGGTTGAGTTTCTATATGTCAGCACTCAACTGAGATAAGTTATTCATACATTCTACTGTTTAGATTCAAGAGGTTGTAAATTTACTTGAGAATCCGATTTTTTCTCTTCAGGAGATTGTGATTGATCTTGATTTAAAATTTGAGCATCTAACTGCTCAACATTATGTTGAGTGGACTGATCTTTATCTTGAGCATGTGAATAGGTGTCTATTCCAAATCCAATCGCCACAAGTGCTAATAATACAAAACCCATACTTTTCGCTACATAATTTAACAATTCATTGTAGATAAAAAAACGTCAGCTCGGTATGGGTTTTATCGATTATTTAAGCATCATATTGATCAATTTCTAATATGATTTGATTGATTAAATCAGGTGCTTCTAAAACTCTGATTTGATTTACATTACTTCCTGCCCAGAATGCACCAAAACTTTCATCTTTGTTGGTTAATGCTGCTGCATTTAGTTGTTTACCTAAATCATATGCATAAGGGTAGGGAGCAACTAACTCACGCTGAGGTAAATCTACGAGAGTTGACCAACTGTTGATTATCCCTCTCGCTGGTCGCCCAGAGATGCTTGATGTAATTTGAGTTAAAGGCTTACTTAATAATGCATTACGATAAGCTGCATTTGCAGCTGAACTCTTGCATTGTACAAATGCAGTACCGAGTTGTACGGCTGAAGCTCCGAGATTCATCATATATTTAGCTTGAAAGCCATTCATGATTCCACCAGCTGCTACGACAGGTATCTTGCAGGTAGGAACAAGTAATTTTATTAAATCTGCTGTTTTGATTGCACTGTCAAAATGCTCATTAAAAATACCACGGTGTCCTCCCGCTTCAATACCTTGTGCAATGATGATATCAATCCCAGCGTCTTCAATTGCTCTAGCTTCCGCTAAGTTCGTTGCTGATACCATCGTAATAATACCAGCCTCTTTGAGGGCAGATATTTGATGTGCATGAGGTATCCCAAAGTGAAAACTCACCGCCTTAGGTCGAGTTTCTAAGACTAAATCTAAAAAATCATCATTATCTAAAAAACTGGGGTAAATACATTTTAATTCTTTGGGTGGTTCAGTATTAAAGTTATCAAAGTGGGGTTTTAGATAATTTATCCAGTTTAGATTCCGTTCAGAATCAAGTTCAGTTGGTTTGTGGCAAAAGAAATTCACCTGAAAGGGTAAATCTGTTAATTTTTGAGTTGCAACTATTTGTTGTCGAGCATTTTGGATACTGGCAGCACCTAAACCAAGAGACCCCAATCCACCTTGATTGGATACTTCAGCTGCCAGTTCTGGTGTGGATACCCCAGCCATTGGCGCTAAAAAAATGGGGTGCTGAATGGATAATTGTTCGAGTAAAGACATAATCAAGCTCCATGATTCAATTTCACTTTGCACAATCATGGTCAGAGAATCAAATTATATTCATTATTTAGTGCGAAAATGCAAAGCGTCAAACTGTGTCGCATGAGTGATCACTGACATTTGGTAGAATAAATAAACAATTATAATATTCGAAATCTCATTGCTTCCCCATACATATATGTCTGATCGTATCCGTGAAAAATTACAGATTTTAGCTGATGCTGCCAAATATGATGTGTCTTGTTCCTCAAGTGGTAGTAACCGCAAGAACAAAGATAAAGGTCTTGGTAATACAGGTTCCGGAATTTGCCATAGTTATACCGAAGATGGTCGCTGTGTTTCATTATTAAAAATTTTATTCTCAAATGTCTGTATTTATGATTGTGCGTATTGTGTCTCTCGCCGTTCAAATGACGTAAAGCGAGCAGCATTTACCGTCCAAGAAGTGGTAGATCTGACCATTAATTTTTATCGTCGAAACTATATAGAAGGGTTATTTTTAAGTTCAGGAATTTTTAAATCCGCGGATTACACCATGGAGAGAATGCTTCAAGTCGTAAAAAAATTAAGGCTTGAAGAAAATTTTAATGGATATATTCATCTCAAAACTATTCCGGGCGCTTCTCAAGAGATTATTCATGAGGCTGGACTGTATGTCGATCGGATGAGCATTAACTTGGAAATGCCGACAGAAGAAGGCTTGGTGAAATTTGCACCTGAAAAGTCGCATGCAGAAGTGCAGAAAGATTTAGCTATTGTGAGAGACCGTTTGATTGAATTGAAAGATGAGAGAAAACTAATCAAGTCGGTTCCTAAATTTGTGCCTGCAGGTCAGACAACACAAATGGTGGTCGGTGCGCATCACGAAACAGATCGTGATGTAATCTTGATGGCTGACAAGCACTATAAAGATTTTAAATTAAAACGGGTGTATTACTCAGGATATATTCCTATCAATCCAGAAGAGGCTGCTTTGCCTGCTGTAGGTTCTGCACCGCCGTTATTGCGAGAAAATCGCATATATCAATCAGATTGGTTAATGCGTTTTTATGGATTTGAAGCCAACGAAATTGTAGATGAAGCACACCCTAATTTAGATTTAGAAGTTGATCCTAAATTAGGTTGGGCTCTAAGACATCCAGAGCAGTTCCCAGTGGATATCAATACTGCTGAATATAAAATGATTTTGCGTGTTCCTGGTATTGGTGTGAGATCTGCTAAGAAAATTGTACAGGCTCGCCGATTTGGAAAAATTCATATCGATCAGTTAAAGCGCTTAGGCGTTGCTTATAATCGTGCTCAGCATTTTATTCGATGTGCTGATACACCTAAGTTTAAAAGAGAACAGCACGCTCATCAGATCCGCCAGCAAATTTTACAAAGTGGGCAATCAAAATATGTGAAACAACTGTCACCTCAACTTGGATTTGGGTTTTAAATGGCTGTGTATGTTTTTGATGGTACCATGACTGGGTTGCTGTGCTGTGTTTTTAGAGCTTTTCAATTCAAAGAGTTCGACGTAAAAGTTCAAACTGAAGGAAACGCTCACCAGAATTTGTTTGATGAGTCAGTCCGAGTTTACAGTGAAGAAAAGCAAGCGGAACGAGTCTGGCAAGGTTTAAAATCTAAAATTTCTGCTTCAAGTTTACGTAATTGGTATTTTACTTTTTTGTCTGAGCAGGAAGTGGCATACCAACATCTATTTGATTATTCCATTTATATCTTTAAGCACCAATATGCCGTTGAAAAAAATTTCGGTCATCGTGATGTTTTAGCGCTTGCACAATGGGCTAAACAAGTTGGTCGTGAAAAGCACCGAATGGAGGCATTTGTTCGCTTTAAAAAGTGTAAGGATGGTTTATTTTTATCATTAGTAAGACCAGATTTTAATGTTCTGCCTTTAATCTCTAAGCATTTCAAAGCACGTTATCAAGACCAGCGTTGGTTAATTTATGATGAAAAGCGACGCTACGGAATTTACTATGATTTGAAGCAAGTCCATCAAGTTAATTTGAATGCAGCCGAAATTGATCAAAATATCCATATAGGTTCTAGTCAATCATTCATGATTGAACTCGATGATCAAGAAGAGCTATATGATCAACTTTGGAAGGATTATTTTAAGAGTGTAAATATAGTGGCACGTGATAATCCTAAGTTGCATGTTCAATACGTACCTAAAAGGTATTGGAGATATATGAATGAAAAGCAGGTTTAGTATGATTTTTTAAAAATAAGTTATTGAATTTATTTGATAAAATATAATAAAAACAATTTTTAAGAGTGTTTTAAATTTATACTACTAAAATTATTAATATTTTTTGATTATATTTCTTTAAGGGTTATTTACATAAGATATTGAATTATATATTTATATATATTGTTCTTAGATTGCATTGAAATTTAATTATACTTTATAGGTATATATTGGGTCATAAAATAAAATTATTTGTATTTTTAATATTCAAAATTAACTTATGAATTTTTAATTTTCATTTTTTTTCTAAAAATATCAAAACTTAATTTTATATGAGTTAATTTTTATGAAGATTCATATTTAGTCATCTCAGCCCAATTGGACTCTATAAATCTTTTTTTCTTAGACTAATAGTTAAGCCCGACTTTTTCATTCAAAAAGTGAATGTCACTAGAATTTCGACCTTTGAAATTATTTAACGCGCAATTCATTTTTGAGTGTGAAATTTATTGCATTTAACAATGGATTCACTTTTTTGAATTAGAAGGGTCTTCCATGGATATTCACGTTGATGAGCAATCTCAACCACCTAAGAAGCAAAAGTTTTATCAAATTTTATATGTTCAAGTCATCTTTGCAATTATTGCGGGTGTCACACTTGGACATTTTATGCCGGAGTTGGGGGCAAGTTTAAAACCTCTTGGCGATGCTTTTATTAAAATCGTCAAAATGATCATTGCACCCGTTATTTTCTTGACTGTGGTCACGGGTATTGCTGGTATGACGAATATGGGCGCAGTGGGGCGAGTGACGGGTAAAGCAATGGCTTACTTTTTAACTTTCTCTACGCTTGCGCTGATTGTGGGCATGATTGTTGCTAATCTTATTCAGCCGGGTAAAGGTCTTAATATCGATCCTGCTGCTTTAGAAGGTGACAAAGTTTCAACTTATGTTGAAAAAGCTCAGGATGCCTCTATTGTTGACTTCTTCATGAATATCATACCAAAGACTTTAATTAGTCCTTTGGCGGGTGGTGATATTCTTCAGGTTTTATTTGTTGCTGTTCTATTTGGTTTGGCGCTTGCAGCGGTGGGTGAAAAAGGGAAACCAGTTACAGACTTCTTAACGACACTGACCGCTCCGGTATTTTACCTTGTCGGTATGTTGATGAAACTAGCTCCAATTGGTGCATTTGGTGCGATGGCGTATACGATTGGTGCTTTCGGTATTTCGAGTATTGGAAATTTACTATTATTAATCGTAACGTTCTATATTACTTCACTTTTATTTGTTCTGCTTATTCTGGGAGCAGTTGCACGATACAATGGATTTTCTATCATTGATCTCATCCGCTATATCAAAGATGAATTATGGTTAGTATTAGGCACGAGCTCTTCTGAAGCTGCACTGCCAACGCTGATGAATAAAATGGAAAAAGCGGGTTGTGAAAAGTCGGTCGTTGGTTTGGTCATTCCAACTGGATATTCATTTAATTTAGATGGTACAAATATCTATATGACGATGGCTGCTCTTTTTATTGCTCAAGCCTGTAATATCGATTTGACCATTTGGGAACAGATCACAATTTTGTTGGTTGCGATGATTAGTTCAAAAGGGGCTGCAGGTGTAACGGGTGCGGGCTTTATTACTCTGGCAGCTACATTATCCGTTGTTCCAGCATTACCTGTTGCAGGGATGGCACTTATTTTAGGTATCGATCGTTTTATGTCTGAATGCCGCGCATTAACTAATCTTGTTGGCAATGCTTGTGCAGCAATCGTTGTAGCACGTTGGGATAATGCATTAGATAAAGAACAATTAGATGCAACTTTGAAAAAGAAAGTAGAGGCTTGACTTCACTTTTAAGATCTAAATTTTAAGCCCATCTTCGGATGGGTTTTTATATAGATGATGCAGCATTTATCAAACTCAGAGTAAGCGCATTCAGATTTATTATAAGAACAAACTTTGGTGGCGTAGATGATTTCAATCGGCTAAAAATTTAATACTCCTTTCTTTTTCTTTCTTATCCTCTTGAATGGTTGTAATTGCACTATAGAAAGATAAAAAAACGCCCAATTGAAATTAGGCGTTCTTAAATATCGATATTTGCTGATTAGCAACCTGTAAGTTTTTCAGGCTGAGGCTTTTCATTCGGGAAAAATAGTGGACGAAGTTTCACACCTATACCATTACCAATAAAAGCGAAAATGAGCCATAACCAACCATGTAAACTGCCTGATGCAATGCCGCTGAAATAAGCACCGATGTTACAGCCGTATGCTAATCGAGCGCCATAACCCAACATGATACCCCCAATGACTGCTGCTAGAATTGAGCGTTTAGGGATATTGAGACTCGGTGCAAATTTTCCAGCGAGACCTGCTGCAAGTAAAGCGCCGAGCATGATGCCAAAATTCATCATAGAGGTGATATCAAACCACAACGAATTTACTAAAGCTTTAGCATTTCCAGGTTGTTGCCAATAGTCCCAAGCTGTTACATCAATTCCGACTAATGTTGCACCTTTCGCTGCCCATACTGCAAGCGCAGATGTGACACCCCATGGGCGACCAGCCAATGCAAGCGTGGCGAAATTAAGCAGGGTGAGAATAATACCACCCCAAATTAAAGGCCATGGTCCCTTTAGGAAACGTTTCCAGCCTTGATGTGCTGCAACAGGTTCTTGTTCAAGCTGACCGTGGCGTTTTTTCTCGAAGTAGATTGTTGCTAATGCGATTAAACCAAATAGCACAAAATTGAGTAATAGCGCTGGAATAACACCAAAGCTTTGTACTACTGAAATAGGGGCTAAATGTGGCAGTGCAAACCACCATTCAATATGTGAAGTTGCGATCAGTGAGCCTAAACAGAAAAAGAATAGAGTGATCAGCATACGTGAGCTACCACCACCGACAGTATAAAGTGTCCCAGATGCGCAACCACCACCCAGTTGCATGCCAATTCCGAAAATAAAAGCACCAATCATCACGGACATCGATACGGGATTGACGTTGCCTTTAACGGGTTGACCAAATAACTCACCTGCACCTAAAGCTGGGAAGAAGAGCAGTACTGCCAGGGCGAGCATAATCATTTGTGCACGTAAACCGCGACCTTTGCGTTCTTTAATAAAAACGCGCCAGCTCGACGTAAAACCAAATGATGCATGGTAGAGCGTCATACCAAGCGCGCCACCAATGAGGAATAACAGGGCTTGATTAATTCCCACAATTTGATGAGCACCAAGGGTACCTACGATCAATAAAACAATAGCGATCCAGACCGATGGCTGTGATCGGTCAGATTGAGCTGCAATAATGGACATGGAGATAAGAAAAGCTGATAAAACACATCAGCATTTTAATTGATTGGTTGCAGGTTGATAGTCCTACACTTCGTTTATCCATTAAATTCTGATGAGTAATACTGATTTTAAATATTGATAATACTTATATATTTAACCAACAGGTACATTAAACAGTGAGCCAATCCAACTTGAAAATGCCATGGCTGCGATTCCCCAAAGCGTAATTCGCAAGGCTGATTTTACTTTAGACGTTCCAGCAAAATATCCAGATAAAGCCCCTAGAATAAATAACGCTAAAATGCCAAAAATGGCAACACTGTATTCTAAATATGCAGGAGGACTGATCAGTATAGCGATCATCGGGCAAGCTGCACCTATTGAAAAGGCGGTGGCAGAAGACCAAGCGGCTTGAAAAGGTTGAGCTGTTGTATTTTCATGGATACCAATTTCATCACGTGCATGTGCAGCTAACGCATCATGCTCGCTCAGTTGTATAGCAACTTGATGAGCAAGTTCGGGTGATAGTCCTCTTTGTATATAAATATGCGTTAATTCTTTCAGTTCGATTTGTGGATTGCGTGCTAACTCACTTGCTTCAAACTTTAGATCAGCTTCTTCAATATCAGACTGAGATTTTACTGAAATATATTCACCAGCTGCCATGGACGTTGCGCCTGCAATCAAACCAGCAATACAAGTGATTAAAAGGGTATGTTGATTCGCGCCACTTGCTGCCATCCCCATGATTAAACTAGTGACTGAAATTATACCGTCGTTGGCACCAAGAACAGCAGCTCTTAACCAACCTGTGCGATGTATATAATGTGGTTCTGTATGGTGCGAATAGCTCATAGGATTTTGTCTTATTATCTGAAAATGTTATTCAAAAATGAGTTGTTATTCATACAGTATAGGCTTAATTCGTATCTTGGGGCTGTAAAATTGAACTATTTGAGAAAAAATTAAAGCCTCTAAAGAGGCTTTAATTGGTAAAACTCAAATTATTGTTGAGCTTTTTCTTTTACATTCGCTGCACCTTCTTCTACAGCTGCCGCAGCATTAGCAGTTGCTTCTTTAGCCGCTTCTGAAGCGTTGTGCGCAGCGTTTTCAGCATGTGCAGCAGCATTATCTGCAGCTTGTGCTGTCGCATCAGCAGCATTGTCGACTGCAGTTGCAGTTGATTGAGCTGCATCTTCAGTCGCATTTTGAATATCTGCACCTGCTTGTTCAGCAGCATTTTCTAAATGTTCACCAGTTGTCGCGCCAGTTTCAGGAGCTTTATCCTTATTACACCCAACCAAAGCAACTGTAGCAGCAAGACCTAAAGCAACAAGAATCTTATTCATTTTATCTTCCTTTTTTAATTCAATGAGTATCCAAGTAGCATGGATGAGAACAATATAAGCAGATTTTAAATAAAGTTTTATTCAAAAATTGTAAAGATAATATTGGCTTATAAAAACGCCCCGAGAAAGAGTTTTCTCAGGGCTACACTTTAATGCGGTATATTAAGGCTGAAATTACTGTCCAGAACGAATGATGTAATCAAACGCTGACAGTGATGCTTTCGCGCCTTCACCAGTGGCAATGATGATTTGTTTATAAGGTACTGTTGTACAGTCACCCGCAGCGAATACACCTTTTACATTGGTTTCGTTGCGATCGTTAATCACAATCTCACCACGGTTGGTTAATTCAACTTGAGTTTCTTTTAAGAAATCCGTGTTGGGTAACAAACCGATTTGTACGAAGATCCCCGCCAATTCGACAGTGTGTTCTTCATCCGTCGCACGGTCTTTGTATTTCAGTGCAGTGACTTGTTTGCCATCACCCACAACTTCTGTAGACAACGCATTTTTGATGACAGTCGTGTTAGGTAAGCTGTTCAATTTATCTTGAAGAACTTGGTCAGCACGTAGTTTGGTATCAAACTCAACTAAAGTGACATGCTCAACAATACCAGCCAAGTCAATTGCCGCTTCTACACCAGAGTTACCACCACCGATCACAGCCACACGTTTACCTTTGAACAATGGGCCATCACAGTGTGGGCAGTACGCAACACCACGTGTTTTGTATTCTTGCTCACCTGGTACATTCATTTCTCTCCAACGAGCACCTGTAGACAGGATGACCGTTTTCGATTCAAGTTTTGCACCATTCTCTAAAGTCACTTCAACTAAACCGTTGGCAGTTTCATCTGCACCTTTGATGTCAGACACACGTTGTAAGTTCATGATGTCGACACCGTATTCACGAACATGTGCTTCCATTTCAGCTGCAAACTTAGGACCTTGCGTCTTTTGCACTGATGTAAAGTTTTCAATATCCATGGTGTCCATGACCTGACCACCCATGCGCTCAGCAACGATCCCCGTACGGATACCTTTACGAGCGGCATAGATTGCAGATGTGTTACCTGCAGGACCACCACCGATCACAAGCACGTCAAATGCATCTTTGGCATTGAGCTTTTCAGCATCTTTCGCAGCAGAATTAGTATCGAGCTTCGCAACAATTTCTTCCAATGTCATACGACCTTGACCGATATGTTCGTTGTCTTGGAACACCATTGGTACAGCCATGATTTTGCGTTCTTCTACTTCGTCTTGGAAGAATGCACCATCAATCATGGTTGCTGTTGTGCCAGGGTTGTAAATTGCGATCAAGTTAAGTGCTTGAACCACATCTGGACAGTTATGACAGCTTAAAGATACGAATACGTCAAAGTCAGATTTGATTTCTAATGCTTTGATGGATACCAATACTTCATCAGATACTTTTGGTGCATAACCAGAAGTTTGTAGCAATGCCAAAATCAAAGAAGTGAACTCATGACCCATTGGTAAACCTGCGAAGAAGACACGCGGTTCTTCACCTGCTTTTGCAATACCAAAGCTCGGCGCACGTTTATTTTGACCATCAAAACGAGCTGTGACGAATGGAGAAAGTGCTGCCACTTCTTCCACAAGTTCTTTGATTTTTGCAGATTTGTCTGAATCATTTAAAGTCGCAACCAATTCGATTGGACCTTCAAGGCGTTCTAAAAGCGTTTTTAATTGAGCTGAAGTATTTTGATCTAACATTGCTAACGTCTCCAAAGGAGTAATAATTCATTCGATACAGGTATACTAAGACAATTGATTGAATAGATAAAACAGTTTGTTTTTATAAATTCAATCGGAAAAATAAATTTAATCAAAGTCTTTGGTGTAGATGTATGAAAGTATTGAGTTAAAACTTGAATTTTCAAGTATAAAAGCAATTTGAATTCAGATATTTACATTAAAATTATTTTAATAGATATGAGCGAGGACCAATTATGACCTTAGAGAGAGGCATTTATAAACACTATAAAGGACAACTTTATCAAGTCCTTCATGTAGCGACGCATAGTGAAACTCAAGAAAAGCTTGTGGTCTATCAATGCCTTTATGGAGATTATTCAATATGGGTAAGGCCATTAGCGATGTTTACAGAAAGCATTTATCTAGAGGATGATGATCGTGAAATTGAACGTTTTAAATTGATTCAAAAATTATGATGATTGTCATAGTAAAGACTTTATCTTTGATTAGTTTATAGAAATCGATTCAATGAGAATATGTCATGAATGCTGAATTTCTAAGTCAAATGCAAAGTTTATATCAGCAGTTAATTCAACATGATGCATATCAAACTGATCGCGATCTGAGATATCGAAATATAAAACCAGAATCTGCCCATTATATTTCGATGCTTATTAAGATCCAGACCTCTAAACGAATTCTTGAAATAGGAACTTCGACAGGATATTTAACATTATGGATGGCGGAGGCGGTTTCGGAGCATCAGGGTCGAGTGACTACGGTTGATATAAACTCAGAAAGAACAGCACTTGCGACTCAGTACGCCAAACAGTTTAGTTTAGATCACCTTATTGATTTTATCAGCAGTGATGCAATTGATTTATTAATTAATGAAGGCGATGTGTATGACTTAATTATCTTAGATGCGAATCGACATGCATATCCTGATTATTGGCAATATTTAAAAAAGGTACTACATCCTGAACATGGCCTAATACTTGTAGATAAAGTGATTTCCCACGCCGCTGAAATACAAAGTTTTTTAAAGGATGTTAAAGCTGATCCAGATTTTTGCACGATGACGCTGAATATTGGGTGTGGATTATTGATGATTACGCGGAATTGATGGTGATTGAGAATTTGATGGACTGAACACAAAAAAACCACGCAAAGCGTGGTTTTTTTAGTGCTATCTAATAAATTAGATTTTACCAACTAGATCGATTGAAGGAGCAAGAGTTGCATCGCCTTCTTTCCATTTAGCAGGGCAAACTTCGCCTGGGTGAGCGTGAACGTATTGAGCTGCTTTAACTTTACGAAGAAGTTCTTGAGCATCACGACCGATACCGCCAGCGTTGATTTCAACGATTTGGATTTTACCTTCTGGGTCGATTACGAAAGTACCGCGGTCAGCAAGACCAGCAGATTCGATTAGAACTTCGAAGTTTTTAGAAAGAGTCCAAGTTGGATCGCCGATTAATGGGTATTGGATTTTACCAATTACGTCAGAAGTGTCGTGCCAAGCTTTGTGAGTGAAGTGAGTGTCAGTAGAAACACCGTAGATTTCCACGCCTAATTTTTGGAATTCAGCGTAGTTGTCAGCAAGGTCACCAAGTTCAGTTGGGCAAACGAAAGTGAAGTCAGCAGGGTAGAAAAATACTACAGACCATTTGCCTTTAAGATCAGCTTCAGTCACGTCTACAAATTGACCGTTGTGGTAAGCTGTAGCTGCGAATGGTTTAACTTCAGTATTAATTAAGCTCATCATTGTCTCCATGATTGAGGTTAGTCTTTAATTTTCAATTAGAGTATCGAACTTTCGTTCTGTGCTGAAATGGTATTTTTACATTACAAAAATCGGAAAAACCGAATTATGTAAATTGATTGCCATTTAAGTTTGTCATCTGTCTTCCTTGTAACACATCAAAATGATGTATTCGTGACAGGATGAGAAAATTTCACATGCCTACCAACATGAAGACACTGAAGTGAAAATTCAAGGGTAAATATTAAAAAAATCATCATTATTTTGGATTTAGTTTTTCAAAAATATAAAAAGCTACATGAAAATTTCAAAAATTGTATGAATTGTCACATAACACGGCTGACATGTTTCTATTTCAACATAAGATCATTTTAAGCTTTATATTCTCATTTAATCTAAAAAAATAGTCCGATTCAGATTTGGGATAATTTTTGAAAATGAGTAGAATAAAGCGTTTCGTAATTGATATAGGGCTAAAACTTGGCAACGATTGGGTTAAATGTAGAACAAATGGTGATGGCACGAGATCTTCATCGTTTAAATCGACTACGCAAAGGAAAAGATGCCAATGAAAAGCAATATCAAGAACTTTTTGAAAAATCAAATTTAAAAGTACAACAGCGTATTCAACGCATTCCTAATATCAAACTTAATCAAGATTTACCTGTTACCCAATATGCAGACAAATTGATTGAGGCCATTCAAAAACATCAGGTCATTATCGTTGCGGGTGAAACAGGTTCAGGTAAAACAACTCAGCTTCCTCAGATAGCCATGCTTGCGGGGCGTGGTTTAACAGGGTTAATTGGTCATACCCAGCCACGACGATTAGCTGCGCGCAGTGTATCGCAACGTATTGCAGAAGAGGTGGGTGAAAAACTCGGTGAGTCTATTTCATTTAAAGTAAGGTTTAACGAACAGGGTTCACAGGACTCTATCGTTCGTTTAATGACAGATGGTATTTTGCTGGCTGAATTGGCTCATGATCGTTTCTTAACCAAATATGACACCATTATTATTGATGAAGCACATGAGCGCTCGCTCAATATTGACTTCATCATGGGCTATTTAAAACAGCTCTTGCCACGTCGTAAAGATCTTAAAGTCATCATCACATCTGCAACTTTAGACGTTAATCGTTTTTCAAGTTACTTCAATAACGCACCGATCTTTGAGGTTGAAGGTCGTAGTTTTCCTGTAGAAGTGCGTTATCGTCCGATCTCTGAAATGAGTATTGTAGGGAGTGATGATGATGAGTTTGATGACTTTGAAGAAAACCTACCGCGCGCAGTAGTCTCAGCTGTTGAAGAATGTTTCAAAGATGCACAGGAAAAAGGTCATCCTGAACACGCAGATATTTTGATTTTTGCCAGTACGGAACAAGAGATTCGTGAGCTACAGGAAACTTTAATCAAACATGGACCTCGTCATACAGAAGTTCTACCTTTGTATGCGAGACTAGCGTTATCTGAACAACAAAAGATTTTTAATCCTGCAGGTGGTGGACGGCGTATCATTATTGCCACCAACGTTGCGGAAACTGCATTGACCGTTCCAAACATACGTTACGTCATTGATAGTGGTTTTGCACGTATCTCTCGTTATAACTACCGTTCGCGTGTTCAGCGTTTACCGATTGAAGCGATTTCTCAAGCAGCAGCCAATCAGCGTAAAGGTCGTTGTGGTCGTATTGCACCGGGTGTGTGTATTCGACTGTATTCAGAAGAAGACTTTTTAAGTCGTCCCGAATTTACTGAACCTGAAATCAAACGTACTAATTTGGCATCTGTTATTTTGCAGATGCAGAGTTTAGGTCTTGGAACACTCGAAGATTTTGACTTTATTGAACCGCCTGATCATCGTCTCGTCAATGATGGTCGTAAACTGCTGATTGAACTCGGGGCGATGACGGAAAAGAGTAATCCTTCTCTTGTGGCTAAAACAGCCTCATCTTTAGATAAAGGTGGACTTCAAGGCAAAGGCGATTCTCTTACCAAAATTGGTCAACAAATGGCAAAAATGCCAATTGATCCAAGACTCGCACGTATGATTTTGGGGGGGGCTCATTTTGGGGCGCTCAATGAAGTATTGATTATCGTGGCAGCGTTAGCTGTTCAGGATCCAAGAGAGCGTCCTGCTGATAAACAAATGCAAGCGGATCAGAAGCATGCCTTGTTTCGTGAAGCCGACTCTGACTTTCTGTTCTATCTCAAATTATGGGATGCGTTGGTTGCAAATCGGGAGATGAGTGAAAATAAGCGTCGCACATTTGCACGTAATCATTTCTTGAGTTGGTTACGCTTGAGAGAATGGAAAAAAACACATGAGCAACTGGTTGATCTTGCTCAAGGCTTAAAGCTTTCTTTTAATGAAAAGAAAACCAGTTACGAAAATCTTCACAGAGCTTTACTCACGGGACTATTGTCATTCATTGCAAATAAAACAGATGAACGCAATGTATTCATGGCAGTGCGTCAACAAAAGGCACGTATATTTCCTGCATCGACCTTACACAAAACCAATACACCATGGGTCATGGCATTTGAGATGGTAGAAACCTCTCAGGTGTATTTACGAACACTGGCGAAAATTGAGCCTGAGTGGATTTTGCTAGCTGCACGTGATTTAGTTAAACATCATTACTTTGAACCGCATTGGTCGAAAAAAGCAGGTGTAGTTAACGCATATGATCAAATTTCACTGTTTGGTTTGATTATTGAGCCTAAGCGTCAAATCAATTATGAAAAGGTCGATCAAACTACGGCGCATGAAATTTTCCTTCGCGATGCTTTAACGACGGGTCATCTGGGGATTACACCACCATTTTTAAAACATAACTTGCTTAAACTAGAAGAGGTTGAGCGAGTAGAAGATAAATTGCGACGTCGTGATTTGGTGGTAGACGAAGAGACGATTTATCAGTTTTATGCTGCAAAAGTGCCTGAAGATGTAGCGAGTCGGCGTAGTTTTGAAGATTGGCGTGCAACAGTTGAGCCTCAAAATCCACGTTATTTGTTCATCGATGACGATGCTTTATGGCTTAACGATCGTCCAACTACCCAACAGTTTCCTGATTACTTACGTAATGGGGACCTTCGTTTAGCGGCAAGTTATCGATTTGACCCAAGCCATGATGAAGATGGTGCGACGGTCAAGATTCCACTACAGGCCCTGCCACAAGTAGATGAAAACTTATGGTCATGGGGCATTCCAGGTTGGCGTCTTGATTTGATTGAAGCACTATTAAAAGCTCTTCCAAAAGATAAGCGTCGTGGCTTGGTACCTATACCAGATACTGCGCGTAAACTGATGTCCAAAATAGATGCGCAAGATTTACAAAAGCATATTTTTAGTTTTTTAGCTTTTCAATTGAGAGGCGAACAGATCACTGAAAAAGATTTTAATGTAGATCGAATTGAACAATATCTTTTACCGCTCATTAAAGTCATCGATGAAAAAGGACGAGTGATTGAGCAAGGTCGCGATTTATCTGAATTAAAAGCACGCTGTCGTACTGAAACGCATAGTCCAGTCAAGCAGTTAAAAGGTGAGTATCAAACTTTCCCTGAGCATTTTGTGTTTGAAGCATCGCAAAAAGTCACAGGTGTCGTCGTCAAACAATATCAAGCACTTGTACCAAGCAAGGAATTTTCTAAGCTTGAGCAAAAGGATGAGTCAGGTGTTGTCATTCAAACGTTTAATGATCAGCACGAAGCAATACGCCATCATCGTGCTGGTATTATTCGCCTGATTCATATGCAGCTAGGTGATTTGATTCGACAGCTTAAAAAACAAATTTCTAAACCACTCGCATTAGCCTATTCCCCTTTGGGTGATAAAGCTCAGTTAGAACAAATGTTAGTTTACGCAACATTGCAAATGGCTTTAGAAAAAGAGCCTGTAGATGCGCAAGATTTCCAAACAATTCTGCAGGCTGTCAAGCAGTCTTTCCTGACGCATGGTCAAAAGGTCTTGGCTGCCTTTAATGACATTTATGTACAATGGCAACAAATTCGACGCGAGTTGATGATGATTGATGCCAATGTATTTGGTAAAAATATCGATGATATTGAAGATCAACTTGATCTGATGAGTCTAGCGGATTTTGCTTATAGTAAATCTGTAGATGTGTGGATTGAATTTCCACGCTATCTTAAAGCTTTATTGATTAGGATTGATCGTTTGCCTCATAATCTAAAACGAGATGATGATGCGATTGCTCAAGTCGATCCTTGGATGGATAAATTATTTAAATATAAAAATGATCAAAAATTGAAAGAGTTATATTTTATGGTTGAAGAGCTGAGAATCTCATTATTCTCTCAACCGATGAAAACCAAGATGCCTATTTCGCCAAACCGTATTCAAAAAGTATGGGAACGTCTCGGAATCAGTTAATATAGCTTTAATTTGAAATATTGAGTTACTCAAAAAGGAGTTTTGCATGGGCATTCGTATTACAGGCACTGGCTTATTCCATCCTGAACATGTCATCACCAATGAAGAATTGGTTGAAAGTTTAAATGCTTATGTAGAAAAGTTTAATCAAGAGAATGCTGAAAAAATTGCTGCGGGCGAAATCGAAGCACGCCGTGGTTCAAGTGCAGAATTTATTGAGAAGGCTTCAGGTGTGAAAGCACGTTATGTTGTAGAGAAGGAAGGCGTATTAGATCCTAATCGTTTACGTCCAAACTTAGCAGAACGATCAGATGATGAAATTTCACTTCAAGCTGAGTGGGGTGTGATCGCTTCAAAACAAGCAATGGAAAATGCCGGTGTAACTGCTGAAGACATTGATGTTGTAATATTGGCTTGTTCAAATATGCAACGTGCATATCCTGCGGTTGCTATTGAAATTCAAACTGCATTAGGCATTCAAGGTTATGCTTATGACATGAATGTTGCTTGTTCTGCTGCAACATTTGGCTTAAAACAAGCTTATGATGCGATTAAGTCTGGTGCTCGTCGTGTGCTCTTGGTCAATGTGGAAATCACATCAGGTCATACAGATTATCGTTCACGTGATTGTCATTTCATTTTTGGTGATGTAGCGACAGCTTCAATTATCGAAGATACAGATTCTAAAACTGGATTCGAAATTTTAGATACGCAATTGTTTACGCAATTCTCTAATAACATTCGTAATAATTTTGGTTTCTTGAATCCAAGTGAAACAACCAACGCGGATGATAAACGCTTCCGTCAAGATGGCCGTAAAGTGTTTAAAGAAGTATGCCCATTGGTTGCGAAAATGATTACAAAGCAACTTGAGAAAAACCAAATCGAACCGACGAATGTTAAACGTTTCTGGTTACATCAAGCCAATGCCAGCATGAACGAGTTAATTTTAAAGCTGGTTGTGGGTAAAGCTGCTGCTGAAGCAGATCCAGACTTAGTTCCAATCATTTTAGACGAGTTTGCAAACACTTCTTCAGCTGGTGTCATCATTGCGTTACACCGAACTGCAGATCAAGTGAATGATGGTGAATACGGCGTATTATGTTCATTTGGCGCAGGTTATTCTGTTGGTTCAATACTGGTTCAGAAGCGAGTAGCTTAATTAGATAAAGAGATGTTCAATGGAAAATAAAGCATTGCAAATCCAACACCATTCTAAAATGATCCGATATGGTAGTTTGTTGCAACGTTTTTATTTTAAACCGACCTTTCTTGGTGTTGAACATCTCAATGCTAATCGACCTGCCATGTATGTGGGTAATCATACAATTTATGGTGTATTTGATACGCCAATATTGATTGATTATCTATATACAGAGCACAAAATTAAAATTGTGAGTTTAGGTGATCACATTCATTTCAAAATACCGTATTGGAAAGATATGGTTCATAAAATGGGTGCAATTGAGGGTCTAAGAGAATACGCCAGAGATGCAATGCAACAAGGATACTCTATCCTAGTGTTTCCAGGTGGTGGGCGTGAGGTCGTAAAGCGCAAAGGGGAAGAATATCAACTCATATGGAAAGAGCGCTACGGATTCTTAAAGTTAGCTCAAGAATTTGACTACGACATTGCACCTTTTGTAGCTGTAGGTGGTGATGAAGTATTTGATTTGGCACTTGATGCCAATTATTTGCTTGAAAAAAAGTGGTTTAAAAAGCTTTTAGCTGTACCTAAAATTGGAAAAATACTCCGTCAAGGTGATGTCTTGCCTTCAATACCCAAAAATATTATTCCTAAAAGAGTCCCATTCTATTTCAAATTTTTACCACGACAATCAATCTCAAATATCAAAACAGAACAAGATTTTATTGAATTCAGAGATCAATTGCAGCAAACAATTTACGAAAATATTGCATCAACGCAGTTGATACGAGATAGATAAAGTTAAATCTTAGAAAATTATACTTCTTAATCTAATTATATTGTTGATTATAAAAATATTTTTAAAATAATATTAAAAAAATAAATTAGTGCTTTCTATTTTATATCAATTAGGTATATTATTTTAATGTAAATATTCAGTTTACTAAGCCCAAAGATTGTACTCCTCCTTGGGCTTTTTTTTATCTCAGAATAATAATAGTCGTATGAGCGCGATTTTCACTTTTTAAATTTCACACAAATTAAGATTGAAAATCAAAGGTGAATTTTTGGCACAAAATGCAACTATAGTTGGTTTTTTAAAAATTAATAAAAACAGAATGTTATTTAAATTTTTTAGCATGCTATCAAAACAATTCTAATTTTGTAATTGCAAAATGTATGCTTCTACGACTTAGAGGTTCATAAAGAAATTTTGCATAAGTGCTTTTTTTTTGTACATTGAAAACTCAAAAAACAAAATAACACAGAGGGATTATGTCACTACAAGGAAAAACACTGTTCATTACAGGTGCAAGCAGAGGTATCGGTCGTGAGATTGCACTTAAAGCTGCAAAAAATGGTGCAAATATTGTGGTTGCTGCAAAAACGAGCACTGAACATTCGAAACTCAGTGGTACGATTCATTCTGTTGCAAAAGAAATAGAAGCAGCTGGTGGGAGAGCATTAGCGATCCAACTTGATGTACGAGATCAAGATGCTGTCGCAGCCGCAATGAAACAGGCTGCTGAACATTTTGGTGGGATAGATGTCCTCATTAATAATGCTGGTGCGATTAATTTGAGTGGGGTTGAAACGCTTGATCCAAATCGTTTTGATCTTATGTATCAAGTGAATACTCGCGCCGTTATGGTCTGTAGTCAAGCTGCCTTGCCTTATTTAAAACAAAGTCAAAATCCACACATTCTTAGTCTCTCTCCACCTTTAAATTTAAAAGAAACGTGGTTTGCGGTTCATTCTCCTTACACCATCAGTAAATATGGCATGAGTATGTTGACCATGGGAATGAATCAAGAATTCGAACGTTATGGAATAAGTGTTAATGCCTTGTGGCCTAGAACCATTATTGCAACTGCAGCGATTGAGTTTTCTCTCGGTGGACGTGAGTTATTTAGCAAGGCTCGGACACCAGCAATCATGGCTGATGCAGCGTATGCAATCTTGACGAGTGAGAAACGTTCGATCACGGGTCGTATGATGATCGACGAAGAGATATTAAGAGAGAAAGGTGAAACTGATTTCGAAAAATATCGAGTGGAACCATCAGATGAAGAATTGATGGTTGATCTATTTGTTGATCCATAAATGAGAAAGCCCAACATTGTGTTGGGCTTTATTATTTATACTAAATTATCGTAATGCAGTAAGGTTGACATCCTTTTGATACATCTCGATCTGCATGACTTGTTCAGTTAAGAATGCTTTACGTTGGTCATTGCTCGGATGACTTGCAAACAAAGTTGATTGATCTTTATTCATTTTACGTTTGTTGAGATTAGCTTCGAATTTATCCCAAAATGAGAGTGCTGCATTGTGATTGTATCCCGCTCTCACCATCAAATCTAAACCAATCAAATCAGCTTCTTCTTCTAGATGACGGCGATGAGACATATTGGTTTGATTACCAGATAAACCACTTGCAAGCCCGATGGCAGCCCCAGTTCCCATGGTTGCACCCATTAGACCCAAATTCATTGCTGCGAAACGAGAAGCCTTTTCACGACTATGATTACGGATAATGTGTGCCATTTCATGCGCAATTAGGGTGGCTAACTCGTCATCAGATAAGTTTTCAAACATATATACAGCCGAATTAACTACAATTTGCCCACTTTGAAAGGATTGGGCATTCGGTTTGCTGCTGAGCACACCGTTAATTCGCCATTGAATTGGTTGACGACCTTCACGTAAATATTGATTAGCATGTGGGATTAAACGTGCCAAAATTTGATTTAATCGTGGATCTTCAAGATACAAAGACTTAGTTTTCGCTTTCTTTTCAAATTTATTATAGCTACGGTTTGAAATTTTATTCCAAGCTGATTCCGGAATAATCATGAGTTGTTTGCGTTCGGAAGCTACAGTGCCTAATGATGTGGTTAAAACACAGCCAGTCGAGATTAATGCAATTGAACTTATAATACCAAACGCGAAGGATTTCAGGTGGTGTTTCAAAAAGTATGCTGAAAAAAACAATATGGCTTTTGATAAAATAGAGGTATGAAAATAACGCTACAAATCAAATGTCCTACC
>NZ_JBWYIQ010000031.1:0-31614 GCF_056779795.1 Acinetobacter sp. ANC_7682
GTTGTTTTACCATGGTCAACGTGACCGATTGTGCCCACGTTAACGTGTGGCTTATTACGTTCAAACTTAGCCTTAGCCATGAGATCTTCCTTTTTAAACTACTCATGGAGGATCACTCCATGAGCACTTGGTTTTAAACTATGAATTAGTTGGGCTTATAGTAATCGAAAGATTACTCGTCGTCACCTTTTTTACCACCAGCTTGGAACTTAGCAATGATGCCTTCAGCCACGTTACGTGGAGTTTCAGCATATTTAGCAAATTCCATAGAGTAAGTCGCACGACCTTGAGACATAGAACGCATGTGTGTTGCGTAACCGAACATCTCAGAAAGTGGAACTTCAGCACGGATTGCTTTAGTACCGCCAGGTAAATCATCCATACCTTGAACCATACCACGACGACGGTTTAAGTCACCCATGATATCGCCCATGTAGTCTTCTGGAGTTTCTACTTCAACTTTCATGATAGGCTCAAGAAGAACAGGATCTGCTTTCATGAAACCATCACGGAATGCGTAAGAACCCGCCATTTTGAACGATAATTCGTCAGAGTCGACATCATGGTAAGAACCATCGAACAATGTCGCTTTGATGCCTACAACTGGGTAACCAGCAAGGACACCATTCTTCATACGTTCTTGAATACCTTTGTCAACCGCACCAAAGAATTCTTTAGGTACAACACCGCCGACAACTTCTTCAGCGAACTCGTAGTCTTTACCAGCTTCAGGATCCATTGGCTCTAAACGTACATATACGTGACCGAATTTACCTTTACCACCAGTTTGACGAACGAACTTACCTTCTTGCTCAACAGATTTTTTAATCGTCTCGCGGTAAGCAACCATTGGTTTACCAATATTCGCTTCAACACCGAATTCACGCTTCATACGGTCAACGATGATGTCAAGGTGAAGCTCACCCATACCAGCAATAATTGTTTGACCAGATTCTTCGTCAGTACGAACGCGGAATGATGGATCTTCTTTCGCCAAACGACCTAAAGCAACTGACATTTTTTCTTGGTCAGCTTTAGTTTTAGGTTCAACTGCAAGTGCAATTACCGGCTCTGGGAATTCCATACGCTCTAACGTGATCACATTGTTTTCGTCACAAAGTGTATCACCTGTAGTCGTGTCTTTAAGACCTACACATGCCGCGATATCGCCCGCACGAATTTCTTCGATGTCATGACGGTCATTAGCGTGCATCTGTACAATACGACCAACACGTTCACGTTTAGATTTAACAGGGTTATACACTGCACTACCAGCTTTTAAAACACCTGAGTAAACACGAACGAATGTTAAGTTACCTACGAATTTGTCGTTCATGATTTTGAACGCAAGCGCAGCAAACGGTGCTTCATCAGACGCTTCGCGAGAACCTTCTGTCTCATCTTTGTCGTCTAAGATACCTTTAATTGCTTCAACGTCAGTAGGTGCTGGTAAGAATTCAATAACAGCATCCAACATACGTTGAACACCTTTGTTTTTGAACGCTGAACCACAAAGCATTGGCTGAATTTCATTCAACAATGTACGCGCACGAAGACCATTAACGATTTCTTCTTTAGTTAAATCGCCTTCTTCAAGGTACTTATCCATGAGTTCTTCTGATGCTTCTGCAGCAGCTTCAACCATGTTCGTACGCCATTCTTGAGCAAGCTCAACAAGGTCAGCAGGAATTTCACCGTATTCAAACTTCATACCTTGAGATGCTTCATCCCAGATAATCGCTTTCATTTCGATAAGGTCTACTACACCTTGGAAGTTTTCTTCTGCGCCAACAGGAATCACGATTGGCACTGGATTACCACCAAGACGTGTTTTTACTTGTTCAACAGCACGGAAGAAGTTTGCACCAGTACGGTCCATTTTGTTAACGAACGCAATACGAGGTACTTTATATTTATTTGCTTGACGCCATACAGTTTCTGACTGAGGTTGTACACCACCTACAGCACAGTAAACCATGCACGCGCCGTCAAGAACACGCATAGAACGCTCAACTTCGATCGTGAAGTCAACGTGTCCCGGTGTGTCAATTACGTTAATACGGTGTTGTTCGAACTGGTTACCCATACCTTTCCAGAAGCAAGTTACTGCTGCTGAAGTAATGGTAATACCACGTTCTTGCTCTTGTTCCATCCAGTCAGTTGTTGCTGAACCTTCGTGAGTTTCACCTAGTTTGTGGCTCTCACCTGTGTAGAACAAAATACGTTCAGAAGTCGTTGTTTTACCAGCATCAATGTGTGCTGAGATACCAATGTTACGGTAACGAGAAATTGGGGTTTGACGAGCCATGATTTCTTGCATTCCTAAATTTTGTTGTTTAAAACAGGACGCTTTAAGCTGCTGAGCAGCTTAAAGCGATTCGATGACAAATCAGTGAAACCCGACTTACCACCCTCCTGAATAGGGGCTGTTTTATCCGCTTAGAAACGGTAGTGAGAGAAGGCTTTGTTGGCTTCAGCCATACGATGCACATCTTCACGTTTCTTGATCGCTGAACCTTTACCTTCAGCTGCGTCAAGCAACTCACCAGCAAGGCGTAACGCCATAGTTTTTTCAGAACGCTTAGCAGCAGCATCTACTAACCAACGCATCGCTAGAGCAGTACGACGGGATGGGCGTACTTCCATAGGAACTTGGTATGTAGCACCACCAACACGGCGTGCTTTTACTTCGACCATAGGACGAACTTTTTCAAGAGTAGTCTCGAAAAATTCAACTGGGTCTACTTTAGATTTTTCTTGAACGCGGTCTAAAGCACCGTAAACGATACTTTCAGCAATAGATTTTTTACCATCTTGCATTACGTGGTTCATGAACTTAGCGATTGTTTGGCTGCCGAACTTAGGATCCGGAAGGATTTCACGAGCAGCGACTACGCGACGTCTTGGCATTTTAATACTACCTATAAATATGACACTTCAGGTTTATCCAGCAGCAGTACAAAGTGTCATGTACTATTCGCTGGCCTTACTACACGTCGCTTGAATTTCACAAAATTAAATGCAGAAATCAGACAAGCGAGACGATAAAGGATTGCAGTTCTATACGTTTAAGAAAATGATCTAATTAGATTATTTCTTAGGACGCTTAGTACCGTATTTAGAACGAGACTGGTTACGATCTTTAACACCAGCACAGTCTAAAGAACCACGAACGGTATGGTAACGTACACCTGGTAAGTCTTTAACACGACCACCACGGATAAGAACAACACTGTGCTCTTGTAGGTTATGGCCTTCACCACCGATATAGCTAGATACTTCGAAACCTGAAGTTAAGCGAACACGGCAAACTTTACGCATTGCTGAGTTAGGTTTTTTAGGTGTAGTTGTGTAAACACGTGTACAAACACCACGACGTTGTGGACAAGCCTTCAACGCAGGAACTTTTGATTTTTCAATCAAAGTCGTACGACCCTTACGGATCAACTGATTTGTTGTTGCCATGTGGCAATTCTCCCGTTAATAAAAAGCCCCAAAAAATACTACTTTTTGAGGGCATGCAATTGTAAGCCAAGAAGTAAAAATGGTCAACATTCAACATGACATCAAATATTGACCATTGTGTGCTTACAATGAAATTTTCAGAATGATTTGATCAACCATTCATAACTAAATTTATTGTTTTTTCTGTGACGTAGGTAGTGAGTTTGCTGCTTCGTCTTTCTTTTTTGAATTACGACGCTTAGGGGGTGCTTTTACGTGCACAATAGGTTCGCCTTGAGGCTGGTCTTTATCAGCGTCTTGAACACTTTCATTAGAAGCCGATTCCACATGTTTTTCAGCTAAGGCCTTAAGACCATCCTCAACACTGACCGCTTCTTCTTTTTCAGACTCCGCAGTTTTTGCTTCAATTTTAATTGCTGAAATTGAATCATTATGAACTGCAGACTCATCAACTTGAATAGACTCTTCTCCTTCAAGTTTTTTTGCAAACTCTTCAACCTCAACCACTAACTCATTATTGATTGACGCTGCGGAATTCAATGCGAGTGAGGACTGCTTTAATAATTCTGTGCCGCGCTCAAAGGCCTCCTGAACAGATACCTGCTCATCTGGATGTTGGAGAATGTACTGCTGTGCTCCAGAAAAAACAGCTCTAGCTTTAGAATGAGCCTCTTCCACCAAACGCCAGCTATATACTGCACCAATACCAGCACCAGCCACAGGTGCTAATTTAGATAAAATTGAAATTTGAGGAATCTGATTCAACCAATTCCATTTATAACCACCCTCAGGATTACTCAGCCAATTTTTTAAAGCCGTGAAGTCGTTACTAGAGCCCAATAGGGTTTGTAGCTGATGAGTATCTTGTGTTTCCAATAAATTTGCGACTGTTCTTAATGCCACTAAAAGTGTTTGCTTTTCCGCAATAACACCTAAATCGACTTGTTTGAATACATACTCAACGATCTCTTGCTCTTGACGATGATTAAGTTCAAAACCGTGCGCGCGCCCTTCTTGGTAAATACTACGCAACGTAAATGCCAACGAGAAAGGAATATCGATGGCCGTACCAACTACGCCTGTCGCACCAGACACTGCCCCCTGAACCGCTGCAATGAATTTATTTTGATTGGCTAATGCTTCACCGATACGATTCGCACGATCAGGGCTTGATTTAAGTTCATCCAAGCTTTTTGCACCAACTTCCTTTAATACATGCTCAACTGAACTTAACTCAGAAACAAAATCATTCAATTTATCAAAAAAATAATCTGCAACTTTGTTGTTTAAGTCCGGAGAGATAAAAGAAGCAACATTATTTAATTTACTGTAATGACGACCAAAAATTTTTTGAGAAACTTGGGGGACATGATCACGAAATAATTGTTGAGGGGTTTCGTACTTTTTTTGTTCAGTCATTTTTCTCTCATCTAAAGTTATGTCAATAATTTTTTGTGGATCAGGTTGTTGCGTCAATTTCGCAATTGATCCTGGTGCAACATGTTGTGCCAGTTCAAATCCAGTAGCACTGAGCTTTTTAGCCACTCCAAATGCTTTTGATACCAGTCCGCTAGATTGCTTATTATTAGAATTTGCCATTTACAACCCTCCTTCGCATTTATCACTTATGTTTAAAATTCTATGTGCAGTCAAGAGTTATCTCAACTTTATCGTGTTTTATTCGGTTGCAATATAGTGAACATATCTGCCAATAAGCGTTTTAACGCTGCGATATTGATTTGCCATAAGAATTTAAAATAGATTCTGATATCATGATACGAATTTTTGACAAGATCTTATGGTCTTTTACATCCAATCAAATCGATGTGAATTTTTCCATAAAATGACTTCACCATAATAGGGAATTGTAAATGAAACGTGTTGTAATCACTGGTATGGGCATTAACTCATGCATTGGTAATACATTAGAAGATGTAAATCATGCCTTACAAAATGGTATTTCAGGCACACGTTTTAACCCAACTTATGCTGAACTTAATTTTAAAAGTCATGTTAGTGCTGCAGCAGAACAAAATTTTGACGGTATTGACCGTAAACTGAAACGCTTCATGGGTGTATGTGCGATGTATGCCTATAACGCTGCAGTCGCTGCGGTTGAAAATGCGGGTCTAACCGCTGAAGATCTTGCGGGCAATCCTCGTTATGGTATTGCGGGTGGTTCAGGCGGCAACTCTACAGCTTCTGTCGCTGAAATGATTGAACTTCTTGAAGAGAAAGGCGCACGTAAAATTGGCCCTTTCTTTGTTCCACGCAATATGTCAAATACTATTACAGCTAACGTTGGTGTGGCATTCAAATTACAAGGTATCGCTCACTCTATTACAAGTGCTTGTGCAACCTCAGCTGATGCCATTGGTTACGCATACAACCTGATTCAACTTGGCAAACAGGATCTAATGCTCGCTGGTGGTGGTGAAGAAGACCATTGGTCACAAAGTCTATTATTTGATGCAATGGGTGCTTTATGCTCAAAATATAATGACTCACCAGAAAACGCTTCTCGCCCTTACTCTGCTGATCGTGATGGTTTTGTCATTGCTGGCGGCGGTGGTTTCGTGGTACTTGAATCTCTTGAGCATGCTCAAGCGCGCGGTGCAAATATTCTTGCTGAAGTCGTTGCATATGCAGCCAACTCTGATGGTGCTGATATGGTCGCACCATCAGGTGAAGGTGCAACACGTTGCATCTTGATGGCACTCGATGAAGCAAAACAGCATGGTGTTGAAAAAATTGATTATGTAAATACACACGGCACATCTACACCAGCTGGTGATGTGACTGAATTGAAAGCAATGGAACGCGCATTCGGTGAAGGTCAAGTACCACCTTTAAGTTCAACAAAATCTATGACAGGTCATAGCTTAGGTGCTGCAGGTGTACAAGAAGCGATTTACTCTATTCTCATGATGCAGAATGACTTTATTGCACCAAACATCAATGTAACTGAGCTTGATGAAGGTGCGAAACCATTTGATATCGTACTTGAAAAACGCGATACAAAACTGAATACTGTAATGAGTAACAGTTTTGGTTTCGGCGGCGTAAATGCCTGCCTCATTTTCAAGAAATGGGAAGGCTAATTTAATTCCGCCCATAATGGGTGATTAGATGGATGCTCCTTCAGATGCTTTCCTATGGGTAAAAGCATTACATATTATTGCTGTGGTATGTTGGTTCGCTGCTTTGTTCTATCTACCACGGCTTTATGTTTATCATGCGATGAGTGACGATGCCATAAGCCATCAACGCTTTGAAGTCATGGAACGTAAGCTTTATCGTGGCATTATGTGGCCTGCGATGATCGCAACATTGATCACTGCACATTTTTTAGTGGACTGGGGTGATGCAACTCGACATTATCATGAAGCTTTATGGTTTTATTTAAAAGTTGGTTTAGTCGGATTACTGGTCATATACCACCTAATGTGTGGATATTACCGTAAAAAACTCATTGATAATGCACACTATAAAAGTCATAAGTTCTGGCGCTATTTCAACGAAATGCCCACATTGATCTTATTCGCAGTTGTAATTTTAGTTGTGGTCAAACCTACATTCTAACTAAAGAATATAAAAAACCTCCATTCGTGGAGGTTTTTTTCTCTAAAAATTAATTATGGTTACGCTTACGCATACGTGGTTTATAAAGAACACGATATGTTACAGCCAACAGAATTAACCAGATTGGACTAATCATCAAAGCTTTCAGCGTGTCTGGCTCTAAACTTAAAATGATTAATGCAAATAGCAAAAATGCCAATACAACGTATGACATTGCCACTCCACCCGGCATTTTAAAATTCGACTTTTCATGTAGCTCAGGTCGCAATTTACGGTAGCGTATATAGCACACCATGATAATCGCCCAAATACTAATGAAAAGAATCACACACAGCGAACTTGCTAATGTAAAAGCTTCCATCGTATTTGGCACAAAATACTGAAATGCTGCACCGGCCATAATAAATGTACATGAAAAGATTAATCCCTTAGCAGGTACGGCACGACTTGAAAGTTCTGCTAGCTTTTGAGGGGCTTGGCCGTCACGTGCCAATCCAAATAACATTCGACTGGTAGAAAAGACGCCACTGTTCATGGAAGACATCACAGAAGACAAAACCACTAGGTTCATAATCACAGCAGCTGAACCAATACCCGCAAATAAAAATAATGTCACAAATGGACTTTGATCTGCTGGGATATTGATCCAAGGTGTCACAGACATAATCATGATCAACGAAAGCACATAGAAAATGATAATACGTGTCGGAATAGCATTAACCGCTTTTGGTAAATTTTTTTCAGGATCTTTGGTTTCCGCAGCCATCGTCCCGAGTAACTCTACACCAACAAAGGCAAACATTGCGATTTGAAAGCCTGCCAAAAAGCCCATGGTTCCTTTCGGGAACATTCCACCATGAGACCAAATGTTACTGAAGCTTGCAACAGCACCACTTGGTGACTGAAAACTCGTAAACACCATGAAGGCACCCACCAAGATCAATCCAATAATAGCTAAAATTTTGATTAATGCAAACCAAAACTCAATTTCACCAAAAAGTTTTACAGTGACTAAGTTAATTGCGAGTATGAATAAGACACATCCTGCACTAATCGCTGCTTGCCCCATTGGGGTAAACATTTGATCTGGAGGTAACCAAAAACTGAGATAATTGATAATTGCTGCTAAATCAGCAATACCGACCAAAATCCATCCCAGCCAATAGGACCAACCAATATAATACCCTGCACCTGGTCCAATGAGATCATGTGCCATATCAATAAATGATTTGTAGTGCAGATTAGATAAAAGAATTTCACCAAGGGCACGCATCAAGAAAAAAAACATAGCACCAATAATCATATAAATGATGATGATTGAAGGTCCTGCAAGTGAAATCGTTTTTCCTGAGCCCATAAACAACCCTGTACCAATCGCTCCACCGATGGCGATGAGTTGTAAATGTCGATTTGAAAGCTTACGCTGTAATTCATTGGGAGATGATTGTTCATCAATATTTGTGGTTGTCATTATTCAACATCCTTTTACACCATCTAATCTAATCGATCAGCCTAAATTCCGCTTCAAACTGAGATTCGAGAGATTTTGTTATTATGAGAGGAGCCATAAATGACTCTTCCTCGTGAAGTCTTACTTATATTCAGTTATTTCAATGCAGCAATCACTGCGATCTCAATTAACCATTCTGGATTAACGAGGTCAGCCTGAATGGTTGCTCGTGATGGTGGTATTGAATCCTCCATCCATTCAATCCAAATTTGATTGAAGATTTGAAAATCTTCCAAATTCTTCACGAAAACTTGTGCTGACAATAAACGAGATTTATCTGTGCCTACTTGAGCCAAAAGAGCGTCGATTGTATTCAGCACATCTTTCGTTTGTAAGGCGATATCAGGCGTCGTAATCTTAGGTACTTGACCAGAAAGATAAGCCACTTGATTAAAGACTGTAACTGCACTCATCACGCCATTACTATTGAATTTTTGAATATCCTGATTTTGCATATTAATTCCTTGATTACTCAGTATCGATCCTAGTGTTGATCATTGAATTTTTAACATTAAATTTCTAGAACAAATGGAACCCGCGTCGTTACGCCACACATTAACTCATATCCCACAGTACTCGCTCCTGCAGCGACCTCATCAATCGGTAACAAACTTCCGTACTTTGAGACGCCCCACAGTACGACTTCACTGCCAATTTTTGCATCTTCAATATGCGTGATATCAACAGCTAGCATGTCCATACTTACACGACCAATCAAAGAAGTTTTTTGTCCATTCACAAGCACTGTTGTGCCAGATTGAGTAATCCGTTGATATCCATCTGCATATCCACAAGCGACAATGCCAATTTTCATAGCTTGATCTGCAAAAAATGTCGATCCATAGCCAATACTTTGCTGAGGATTAATTTCTTGAATTGCAATCAATTCACTTCTTAAAGACATTGTTGGTTTTAAGTCCCAATCTTGAATAGTATGGGTTGGATAATCCGGTGAACTCCCATACAACATAATGCCACTACGTACAATGTTAGAGTGGACATGATTGGCATGTCTAAGAATGGCTGCGCTATTACTTACTGAGCAAGGACCACCTAAAGCACTGACGATTTGATTGAATACTGAAATTTGATAGTCAACGCCAACCTGATTCAAGCGCTCGCCATCAGCATCAGAAAAATGTGTCATGTGAGTGATTGATGACACTTGCGGCAATTCAGTTAACAGACTCCAAATTTCAGAGTAACGTTGAGGTTGGAATCCTAAACGATTCATGCCACTGTTCATTTTCAGAAAAATATTAAAATGAGCATCTAAACCGCACCGATTAATCCATTCGACTTGAATCTCATTATGAACGGTAAATTGAAGTTCCAAATCATGACACAACTGTAAACCCGCTTCTTGAAAGATACCTTCCAAAAGCAAAATTGGGCCTTTCCAACCTAAATCTCGAACTCGTTGTGCTTCACTCAGCTCTAGAAGTGCAATCCCATCAGCATCCTTTAAGGCTGAATAAATGCGCTCGATCCCATGGCCATAAGCATTAGCTTTTACAACAGCAAAAATTTGGGCATTTGGCACATGTTGCTTAGCAACTTTCAAATTATGTTTGATTGCGTTTAAATGAATGACAGCCTGTATCGGGCGAGACATATTCCTTGTCCTATTATATTTTTTAATAGCAAACCACGCAGCCTTTAAGCTGCGTGGTTATAACGTTGAATTGAAAGTCCATCGGTACTAATCTCTGGAGTCCGATTCAGCACTAAATCACTAATCAGCTTTCCAGAACCACATGCCATGGTCCAGCCGAGCGTGCCATGTCCAGTATTTAAAAATAGATTCTTATATTTAGTCGCACCGATAATAGGCGTACTGTCTGGTGTCATCGGTCGTAGTCCCGTCCAGAAACTGGCTTGTGCCATATCTCCACCTGGGAACAAATCACGTGTTACCATCTCTAAGGTGCCACGGCGATCCTCATTTAACTCTTTATTAAAACCACTTAACTCAGCCATCCCACCAACACGAATTCGTTGATCAAAACGAGTTATTGCAATCTTGTAGGTTTCATCCAATACGGTTGATTGAGGCGCATATTGCGCATCCACGATAGGTATAGTTAATGAATATCCCTTTACTGGATAAATGGGCAAATCTAGACCTAATGGTTTAATAAAATCTCGTGAATAGCTACCGAAGGCAAGTACATAACGATCTGCTGTAAGTACTTGACCGTCGACAACAACGCCTTTAATTTCATCACCTTCAACTACGAGTTTTTCAACATTTTGATTAAATTTAAACTCAACACCAATACCTTTTGCATATTCAGCAAGCGCGTTGGTAAAGATATAGCAATCGCCAGTCTCATCATTTGGAAGATGTAAACCACCGACCAATTTGTCTTTAACTTCCGCTAAAGCAGGCTCAACTCGACCTAGACCTTCACGATCTAATAACTCAAATTCGACACCTGTTTCTTTTAAAACTTCAATGTCTCGTTGAACTGCGTCTAATTGCGCATCCTTACGAAAAATTTGTAATGTTCCTTTTGAACGATTCTCATAAGATATGCCAATATTTTCGCGTAATTCTCTTAAACAATCTCGACTGTATTCAGCAACACGTACCATACGCTCTTTATTGATAGCGTAATGTGCCGCATTGCAGTTCTTCAACATTTGAGCCATCCATTTCAGCTGCCACAAGCTTCCATCTACATTAATTGCTAATGGTGCATGATGTTGAAACATCCATTTAACCGCTTTAAATGGAATTCCTGGTGCGGCCCATGGTGTAGAATACCCAGGAGAAATCTGTCCTGCATTGCCAAAACTCGTTTCTTCGGCAGGACCTGATTGACGATCTAATACAGTGACGCTTGCTCCTTGTTGCGCTAGGTAATACGCACTTGCAACACCAATGACACCACTACCTAATACAATAACGCGCATGAACTATCCCTCAGCACTGTGTAGTTTATTTCACTAGTATATTTTTGCTTTAATAGTTTTTTTCACTCTTTTAATCGTTATAATTTAGGTAATTTAAGGGTTTTATCCTGAAAAAATTAAAAAATAAGGAAATTATTCATGCGGAAATTAGATCGCACTGATCGTATGATTTTAGATATTCTGCAAAAGGACGGTCGTATTGCCATTAGTGAACTGGCTGCAAAAGTAAATCTTTCTACAACCCCATGCTCGGAAAGAGTGAAAAGACTAGAACGAGATGGCATTATTATGGGCTATTACGCCCGCTTAAATCCGGAGTTATTGGAGCGTAATTTACTCGTCTTTCTAGAAATTAAATTATCGGCGAAATCTGGAGATGTTTTTGATCAAGTCGCCAAGAATTTAGTTGAGATACCTGAGGTATTAGAGTGTCATTTAATTTCAGGTGAATTCGATTACTTGGTGAAAGCGAGACTAAAAGAAATGAGTGCTTATCGCCAACTACTGGGTGACCTGCTTAAAATGCTTCCGTCCTCAGCATCCTCCCATAGTTACATCGTGATGGAAGAGGTCAAAGAATCCTTATATTTAGATTTAAGCTAAGCTGCGAAGAGCAATCTCGTGAATTGCTCTTTAGCTCGAATGTCGGTTTAGATTAATCAACATAATTTAAAATTTGATGGAAAGCTTGAATTCTGGCTTTGGGTGCAGCAGCGGCTAACTCTGCATCACTGCCATAACCGTATTCCACCGCAATCGTTTCAATTCCATTTTTTCGAGCACCGATAATGTCATGCTCTCGGTCCCCTACCATCAAACAGGTTTCAGGCTTAATTTTTTCTTGCTCTAAAATATATGCAATAAGTTCAGCTTTATTGGTGCGGTCACCATTTAACTCACTGCCATAGGCATAATCAAAATACGGTGTAAGATTGAAATGTTCAAGAATTTTCTGAGCATACACTTCAGGCTTTGCAGTAGCTAAAAACAATCTGTAACCTTTATTCTTAAGTGTTGCCAATGTCTCTGTTACATCTTCAAATAATAAATTTTCAAATAAACCTTTTACAGCAAAGCGTTCACGATAACCAAGTAAAGCCTGTTCCGCCAAATCATCATTCACATCAACCTTCAAAATTTTGGCCAACGAGGCTTTTAAAGGTGGTCCAATAATCCAATCAATATTCTCATCCTCCGCGATAAGATGACCTACTTTTTCTAAACCATAACGTGCAGAAGTCGTAATACCCACTTTAGGATCAGTTAGCGTTCCATCTAAATCAATGAGAATATTTTTAATCATGCTGTACCTTTTTTAGAAATGCTATCGAGACTTCTCAGAAACTTGCCTATACTACTCCAAATTGATCGATGAAGGACATTGTTGTGCGCCCTACTGTATTGTGCTTTTCTGGTTTAGATCCATCTGGTGGTGCTGGCTTACAAGCAGATATTGAAGCGATCGGCCAAAGTGGTGCTCATGCAGCAATCGCATGTACAGCGTTAACCATTCAAAACTCTCAACAAGTTTTTGGATTTGAAGCAACCTCAAAAGATTTACTGCTGGCTCAAGCGAATGCTGTAGTGAATGATCTTCCTATCAAAGTAGTGAAATCTGGCATGCTCGGCACTACCGACAATATCGCCGCTTTGGCAGAATTCCTAAGAGCACATCCTGATTTCCAATACGTACTCGATCCAGTTTTGGTTGCCAATAGTGGTGGCTCATTAGGAAATCAAGCAACATTGGTCAAGGCTTTTGTTGAATTGATTCCTCTTGCTACGATTCTTACACCCAATACCGTTGAACTTCGCGCATTAACAGGCTGTGAAGATTTAGATCAAGCCACACAGAAGTTATTTGAAATGGGTGCTAAAGCTGTATTAGTCAAAGGTGGTCACGAAGACACACCGACTTATATTAGAAATGCACTCTACATTAACGGTGATATGGTCTCTGAAACAAAATGCCCTCGTCTTGAAGGTGAGTATCATGGTTCAGGCTGTTCTCTTGCTAGTTTTATTGCAGGGAGGTTGGCACAAGGTGATCAAATTAAAAATGCAGTTCACCATGCGGAAACATGGCTATTTGGTGTATTAAAACGTGCTGAAATCCCAGTTGAAGGTGGCCAAAGAATTCCAAAACGCTTCTAAATAAAAAGCCCACTGACTGTGGGCTTTTTTATTAATCTTTTAGTCTTTCTTTGACTGATCGGATATGTTCTCTATTGGTTTTCCACGATTTTTGAAGCGCTGCTTTTTCAATACGATATTTAATTCTCTGTAGTCTACGATCATCAATCACTTTCATTTGGTAGCTTTTAACTTCTTCAATCCAACTTTTACCCCAATGAACATGTACAGGAATTGGTGTTTTAAACTCACAATTAGGCACGAAAACTATTAACCCATGTATCGACAGATTTGAATCGATTAAATCTTTTAACAATCCCTCTAAAACCTTTATATGCTTGTAGTTTTGGTGCAATGGATTTTGAAATTTATGGCTAGATTTATAAATTTTTTGAGTCCACATTTTTTGATGTGATGAGCCAAAAATCCAACCTTTATAGTTTTTGGTCTCAATCACAAATATTCCATAAGGACTCAATAAAATATGGTCAATCTGTGTGGTCTGATTGTCCTGATCCAAAAATGTTAGATCATTCAGTAAAATATAGTCCTCATTCAAAAATTTTTTTGCATGATATTGGACAATGTATTCACCCAATTTTCCTTTGATATAAGGTACAAACATTTTGAATACAGGGATGATTGCTAGAATTAAGATCAACCACCATAACTGCGATATGAGATTAACAACAATTGTAATTATAGGATTTTCATTAGACATAATTTTTATATTTCATATGTTTATGCTGTTATAACATCACCTCTTATCATCTTCAAGCTGCAGCAGCTTAAGCTTATTCTCCACACCACCTGAAAATCCAACCAGCTTGCCATTAGCACCTATTACACGATGACAAGGTACAATGATCGCGATAGGATTTTTTCCATTGGCCAAGCCTACAGCTCTTACCGCTTTTATATTCCCAACCTGCTCAGCGATTTGCTTATACGTTCTAGACTCTCCAAAAGGAATTTTTAACAGCGCATTCCATACCGAGCGTTGGAATTCTGTGCCATAAAGTTCTATGGGCAAATCAAATACCTGACGTTGTTTTAAAAAATATTCGCGAAGCTGTTTTTCGGCAATGCATAAAATCTCGTGATCATCCCGCTGAATGATTATTTGATTTTGAATAAACTGAGGAAGTGCATTTTCCCAAGCGACAACAATCAATGCTTGATCATGAGCAACCAATTTAAGTTCACCGACAGGTGTCATTATTTTTTTTAAATAAAGCTGAGTCATTTTTTTAATCGCTTGTAAGTTGAATCATCTAACTATGTTGATGATAACTTCATCAAGACCAAACCCGAAATAATCAATACTGCAGCGATCATTCTCATTGCATTTGCAGGTTCTCCAAGAATAAAAATCCCAACCACAAATGAACCTACAGCGCCTATGCCTGTCCATACGGTATAAGCTGTCCCGAGTGGTAAAGTTTTCATCGCATGGGAAAGTAAAGCAAAACTTGCGATCATGAAAACGATCGTCAAAATACTGGGTGTCAATTTGGTGAATCCATCTGACACTTTCATAAAATAGGCCCAGACCACTTCCAACAACCCTGCAACAATCAAGACTAACCAAGCCAAAATAAACCCTCTCTCAATTAAAAAAAGCAGCGTATGGATACGCTGCCTTAAATCTTACGCTGAAGCTAATTTCATCATGACTAAACCTGAAATAATCAGAATAGCCGCAATCATCCGCATTGCTGTCGCAGGCTCACCCAGAATAAAAATGCCGACTAAAAAAGACCCTACTGCACCAATCCCCGTCCAAATCGTATAGGCAGTTCCCAGAGGGAATGTTTTCATGGCATGTGCCAACAACCCAAAACTGAGAACCATAAAAAATAGAGTAATTGCAGTCGGTGTGAATTTAGTAAATCCTTCAGACATTTTCATACTATATGCCCAAACGATCTCAAATAAACCCGCGAGAATAAGAATAAACCAAGCCATGATGCCTGCTCCCAATTAAAATAATTTAAGAGTCAGGCCGTCCTGACGATTTTTCTCAGAGAAATGAGGGAGGTCGTTCCTCCAAATGATGGTTGAATTATATCAACACACGCACAAAATAGGCGCAATTTTACAATTTTTGACCCAAAATACACCTACAAAAAATAGGTCATTATCGGACTAGCTTTTCTAGATTATTTCTGCATTTTTAGGCTATTGCATTACAAAGACGATCGCTATTGGCAGATAGAAGACTAAATCCGCACTAAATTAAAACACTTTACTGCACTATAGAATCACTGGTCTGGGATGTTTAAATTGATTTTTTATCTCGCTCTTTTAAGACTTATTCACGAAGATAAGCCAAATAATGAGCAACGAAAATTTCTCCCCCAAACAATACAACAGAAAAGATAAGAAGATCCATTTTTTGTAAAAAAGGACTCAAATGAGTCCTTTTTATACATTTATTGTCTAATAAACAAACCATTGAACTAAATATGATTATAATCTAATCAAATTATCCAAACTGTTATCAACACAGATATCCACCACGTTATCCATAGACTTATCCACAGATATGTGTAGTGTTATACATGTTTCGGATCAAACGTTAATTGAACCTACTTTCGCCAACTCTGCACGCATTTCATCAATTACAGCTTTATAATCTGGCTTTCCAAAAATGGCAGAACCAGCTACAAACATATCTGCACCAGCTTCAGCGATTTCACGAATATTTGCTGGACCAACACCACCATCAACTTCTAAGCGAATATCTTTACCAGATGCATCAATAATTTTGCGTGCTTCACGAAGTTTATCTAGCGTCATTGGGATAAATTTTTGTCCACCGAAGCCAGGGTTGACGCTCATTAATAAGACTTGATCCACTTTATCCAGTACATAATCAAGGTAATGTAAAGGCGTTGCAGGGTTAAAAACTAAACCTGCTTTAGCACCACCAGCTTTAATCAGCTGCAATGAACGGTCGATATGGTCTGATGCTTCTGGATGAAAAGTGATGATATCTGCACCCGCTTCTAAGAAATCTCCGATCATACGATCGACTGGTTTCACCATAAGATGAACGTCAATTGGGGCCTGAATACCATATTTTTTAAGTGCCTTACATACACCAGCACCAAAAGTTAAATTTGGTACATAATGATTATCCATTACATCGAAATGGACCACATCTGCACCTGCTTCAAGTACGTTTTCGACTTCTTCACCTAAGCGAGCGAAATCAGCAGATAAAATCGATGGAGCAATTAAGAATGGCTTGGACATGTCAGGACCTGGCGGGAAATTAGAATTCAAAAGTTGATTATAGCAAAACTTCGTTTATTCATTCCTTCGAAATTACTGCTATTTAAATTTCAACTCAAAATGCTAATCGTTGATAAAAAAATCTTCAAGGATGGAATATGACTTATGCAAAGCTATGTTGCATATTCGGAACAACCTTATGGTGAGATGAATGTTAAGATACAATAAATTTCAAGCATTAGGGTAAATAATGAAAACAACCACAACGATAGAAAGCTCCGAAGCATTACGTATCGCTAAACGATTAAGCAATCATTGGAAACATAAATTTGATGTCGCCAATAGCGATGACCAATATCAAATTTTTATGCCAAAAGTGACAGTTGAATTATCAATACAACCTGATCAACTTCATGTCAGTATTGTGAATAAAGAAGAAATATCTTTAGAAGAATTAATACGACTAGAAAATGTCGTGCTTGATCATATCAATCGCATGGTTCAAGCTGACTATCAAGTTGTATGGTCTAGAGAAAGTTAAAGAAAAGCCGACTTTATGTCGGCTTTTCTTTATTGTTGCTGTTTAAATTCAGTAACACGGCGAATTCGTTCTTCAGTGGCAGGATGACTTGCAAAAAGATCAAGAATTTTTGATTGATCCTCGTCTTCTCCCATATCATCACTCATACGTTTTAAAAAGTTTGCAAAATGCACTGTATCCATTTCATGTTTATGCATGAGTTCTAGCGCATACTGATCTGATTCTAACTCAAACTTCCGTGAATACCCTGCACCAATCATGGCAACTGGCAAAGTCGCAATTAAATCCGATCCATCACCAGTGATGGCAATATAAAGTACGCTGAATCCTAGGCTCGAAAGACCTTGTTGTAAGCTATGACGTTTTAATAAATGTGCTTGTTCATGTGCCAAAACGCCGATAATTTCCTGATCATTCTTGGCGAGCTTCACTAATTCATCGGTGAGATAAATTGTATTGTTTGGCAATGCGAGCGCATTGGCTCCAAGCGAGGCACCTTCCCTAAATTTCAACTGAGCGGGATGACCATCAGCAACATATTTCAGATAATCCGCGAGAATCCGATCCTGTCTTTGCTGTGATAACTGAGAAGGTTTAGTGTATTCGGCTAAATAAACTTCTGCCTGACCACCCAAACGATTCAGCGTATTTTCTGGCAGCTGGAAAGCAACAATGTGCGATGCTGTCGGTATTCCCCATTTAATGACGGAGAAACCAAGTGCGACCACGAAAATAACACTAAAAATAATCAACGATGGTGTACGTTCAAGTTTCCATACTTTTTGATGAAAATTTTTATGCTCAACAGGCAACCATTCAGGAAGCTGACGCTCATGAAATTCAATTCTAGCGTCATGTGTTAACTCAATTGCTGGATTACGTCGACCAATTTTACCAAGCAATACCATTTCATCTGCATGATAGTAGACTGTTTTCACTTCGCCTTGTTCTGTATAACTGACAGCGATACTGTCTTGATTAACAGGGCGAATCTGTGCTGTAAAAGGCTTAGAAAGAACACCATCATAATATGTCACTGTGAGAGGTTGATTCATTGAATTAACTCCTAAAGTGAAATATCAATATCAAAAATATCACTAATTTCTTCCGCGATCGCACTATGATCACTTTGCGCAATATTCATCATCAGGTTTGGATCATCATTTAATTCTAAGCTCATCGATTCAACTTGGTATCGATAAATGCGAATAGCAGCCCATGCTGACAATAATCCTAAACTTAAGATTCTAGCGATCCAATTACTCGCAACAATCCATGCATAGCGCCATTGATTACAACGGGTCTTAAACTGACTGCTGTTGAGTGTTGTGCTATTCCACGTAGTAATAAAAATTCGTGCCTGTATTAACGGACCAATAAACAACATTCCAATCGCATAAACGGCAAAGATCATCATCAGCATCATATCCATTCCATGACCACTGAGTATTGATAATGTCGAACCACCAAATCCGATGAGCATAAGAATCAATACAAAGAGAATCATGGGAACATATACTGCTCGCATATAACTGGGCCAGTCATTGTTTAATTGAAATTTGAGTTGTCCAACGTACAAATGATTAAGCGTGTATTTTTTATAGATCCAAATTGCGACAGGGCTAAATATACCTAATGTAAAAATGGTGATAGCAAGCGCAATTAAAAATTGTTTATAGGCTTCTTTATTCGTGCCAGAAAAATAAAAACGGCTGTTCCCAAATTTACTGTTGCGCGCATTAAATCGAATTGTGGCACGTACCAACCATGGAAGAGCAATATAAATAATCAGTCCACCAAATGCTGCTATCGTCATATCCATATATGAGGCAATCGCAAATATTGCCCAAATGCCAATGGCTATCAGTCGACCAATCAAAATTTTAGTCGGTAAACCAGTAAAATCAAAAAAGCGATGAAAAAATTCGGTATTGTTATAAAAATATCTTAAACGACGTACTTTCGCCCATGGCGCATATAGGCTCAATGTCGCAATCGTCAACAGAATGTTGACGATCCATATGCCAAAGTACTCCATCGCATTGCCATGAAATTTAAATTTAAATACTTTCCCCATATAAATCGGTCGATTTTCATCTGCATCAGATAATGGAAATGGATCGTTTATCAATGGTAAGGGTGCTTGTTCAGCGGAGTGTTCTGATGAATTCATTATTATTTTCTCTGATTATAAAAAATGACATCCCGAGAGATGTCATCATTCAACATGGTTTAAATGTGATATCGCACACATTATAACGAACTTAAGTATGAATATCTTAAAATTCAAATGAGATTAATTTTGCAATTGTAAAGCATGGAATTGCAGATGATCATCAATAAAACTTTGGATAAAGAAGTATCCGTGATCATAACCCTCGTGCTCCCGCAATGTGAGCTTTTGACCTACGGTTTTACATGATTCAGCAAATAGTGCTGGATGAAGTTGAGCATAAAACTGATCTGCAACCCCCTGATCAATTAAAACTTCGTGATATAGAGCACCCTTTGCTTTCACGAGTTCATTCGCATCATGTGCTTTCCATAACTCACGTTCTTCTCCGAGGTAAGCTGAAAATGCCTTTTCACCCCATGGACAAATTGAGGGCGCACAAATCGGTGCAAATGCTGAGACTGACTTAAATAAGTCTGGATACTTCCAAGCAAGCGTGAGTGCACCGTGTCCTCCCATGCTGTGACCAAAAATACCAATCCCCTCATCCTGTACAGGAAACGATGTAAGAACTAGAGAATACAGCTCCTGTAAAAGATACGACTCCATCTGATAATGCTCAGCCCAAGGTGCTTGAGTTGCGTTTAAATAGAATCCAGCCCCTTGCCCTATATCCCAAGAATCCCCGACCGCCACGTCGTCACCACGAGGTGATGTATCTGGAGCAATCAAGATAATTCCCAATTGTGCAGCTAAACGTTGTGCGTGTGCTTTGATGACAAAAGTTTCTTCAGTACAAGTCAAACCTGCAAGATAGTACAACGCAATACATTTTTGACCTTCGAGTGCCTGTGAAGGTAAAAATACAGAAAATTTAGTGGGATTTTTCAAAAACTTTGAATTGATCTGATAAACTCTTTGTTCACCATCAAAACATTTATTCTTTTGAACCAATTCCATTGCACTGCCTCACACATTTAATTTTTAAAACATCATCGCATATTCGTAAACTGAGCACTATCACTCTGGTGTTCACTACTTACGGTTGATAATCCAACCTGAGGAAATAATCTCTTTTCAAGTTGCGGCAACATAATTTCCATATTCTTACCAATAACCCATTGTGGCTCTGATGGCATAAACCCTTGTGCATTTTCCCAATGTGCAATATTAACTGATGCATCTTCAAAGGCTTCACGTAAGCTATTTTTTTCACGCATCGCTAAATCAAAGAAAGCACGTCCAAAATAAGTCGAGTCTGCATCATTTGAACAACCAAAAGACTCTCGATCTGCTGCAGCTGCAGTAATGACTAATGTATCTGGTGATTGCAACGCTGGAATAAAACTACCAGAGAAACATGATGAAATCACAATGACTCTCCATCTGATCCCTGATTTATCAAGCGTTTGGCGCAACCATTTTGGATCTATGTCTTCCAAATCAATTGGCGTATTTTCCATTTGAAATTGGTTACTCAATCCATGGGAAGTCATATAAAGAAACAGGACATCACTTTCACGATTCATCTGAGCGCCAATACGTTGCAATGCCAAATCAATACTGGTCTTTGACGCAATTGGATATTCTTCGCGAGTTGCAGGATTATTAATTAACGCAATTGATCGACCAAAGGTTCCGAAACGCGTATCAAATTGATCTTTAAATCTTTGAATTTCCAATTTGAATACATCTTGATAACTTGCACCAGCTACGCCCATAAAATACCAATGCGAGTTCGCGAACTCTCCAAATTGGATCTGTTCAAGCGCCTGATTTAATAATCTGCTTTGCGCGTAAAATGATTGTTCTGAAATACTTGGAGGCGCCTCATCTACCTTCCAAATTGGTTGACTTTGTGACGAAATCTGCCACACAAAAAGTGTAAAAAACGTGGCGATCATGATGAGTAGTCGCTCCCACCAAGGCCATTTTAATTCACGCGAAAAAACCCAAACAACAGCTAAACTTTGCCAAACAAACAATAAAGAAAATATGTGCTGCAAATGATCAACAAGGAAATTAGGTTGATAGTCAAAGTTATTAAAATAATATTGGATAAGACACTGAATCAACACAATATGTGTGTCTAGTACTAACCAAAGTAATGCTGGCACCAACATCAAACGTGGATTATTAGTACGCTGTGAAAGGAAAATCCCAACAATTAAAGCAATAAATGGCCAAAGCGCATAACTCACTAATCCTTGAGAGTTAAATTCTCCAGCACCACTCGATAACAACCAGCTAAATAAAGAGCTCGCTGAACCTCCAAGAATTCCCCAAAAAATAAGTTGAAGAATTGATGGCCTTACAATCTGTAGTGATTTCCTTGAACCTAAAAATAACCAAATCCCTGCAAGCTGGTTACTTTTTAAATCATGCCAAAAGTTAATTGAAGGTTTAAGGTCTATCATAAGATTACTGTGTAGATGCTTGGATCAGCTTTTTTAAGTTTATGCTCGGTTAAATAATTATCAATGCTACTTTTAACTATATAACAATTTTTCGATTATTTTTGAGTCATTTACCAAACTACTCAGAAACAATCGTTTGAAAATAGGCATCAAATCGACATGCATCACCTAACCATTGATGATCAGGTTTTTGTGCATTGAGATAAATAGCATGCCTTGGTCGCTTTACAATAACTCGCTTAGCAACGCTTTGAGCCAATGCCAACAATTCATCACCTAAATCCATCTCTCCATCTTCTGGTAACAGAAGATGTAACAGCTGCATTTGTTTTTTAACTTGCGCTTGTTTTTTAATGGCATTTTGATTTTGATCGCGCTGTGGAAACATTGGATCTAAATATACTACATCGGCATCGACGTGTTGGTTTGCACATTGCTTAAGATAATCAGCGGAATCTGAAAAAACCAGCTGAATACGCGCAACAATACTCTTTAAAAATGGGTCAAGACTCGCTTGTTGATGAGTAGATTCTAACAAAGTATATAAAATTGGATGTCGTTCAACTAATGTGACATTTGCCCCTAAATGTGCCATCAGTAAACTGTCATGCCCAAGCCCTGCGGTGGCATCAATGAGCTGGGGTTTTTCAGATAACTGGCATGCCCTCGCAATCATTTCAGATTTCAAGCTAGCACGTTTTAAGCGACCGACTTCGGCTTTCCAATCAGGTTGCATACGCATGCCCTGTGCGCACAGCCACAACCCATCTTGATCAACACAAAGCGCAAGTTCAGGATGATGTCTGAAAAATCGAGCATTCAATTTTTCAACCTCTTCGATTGTTGACTGCACCCCACGAGAAGAAAGCACAGCATTAAAATGCTGTGCTTTCTCAAGAAAATCTCGTTCAGCAAATAAGCGTATTTCGCTTACCATAATTTCCAACCTGTAAATGCAAAGAGAAGGATCACTAAACCTGAAGCAATTCGATACCAAGCAAAAATCATAAAATCACGTTTTGCGACATAGGCAACCAAAGCTCGAATGAGTAATAAAGCTGAGACAAATGAAACAATCAACCCAGTTGTCAACACTGCCCAATCTTCAGCAGTCTGGAACACATCATAGCTTTGATATAAATCTAATAATCCAGCACCAATAATGACTGGAATTCCAAGAAAGAATGAAAATTCGGTCGCTGCTTTGCGGGAAACGCCTAAAAACATTGCCCCGATGATCGTAGCACCAGAACGTGATGTACCTGGGATCAAAGAGAGCACTTGAATTAAACCAATCCAAATTGCATCTTTATAACTGAGCTCTTCAACTTCTTTGACACGTATTCTTGGGGGATTTTTTTCTACCCAAATGATAATTAAACCACCCACAATCAGGCCAATTGCAATCGCGTAGTTATTAAATAATAGCTCTTTTACTGTTTGCCCAAAGGTCAAACCTATTGCAACAATTGGGATTGAAGCCAAGATTAAACCAAATCCGAGTCTTCTACCTTGTGCTTCGCCAGTGACCATACCCGTTGCAGCACCCCATAAGCGCGACCAATATTCATAAATAACCGCTGCGATTGCCCCCATTTGAATGGCAATCACAAAGACATCACTTTTTTCCTTGGTCCAGAAATTCATGAGTTCAGCGGCTAAAATTAAATGGCCTGTACTAGAAATGGGTAAAAACTCAGTAATACCTTCAACGATACCCATAATTGCCGCTTTAAGCAGCAGTAAAAGATCCATAGAAATTCCTAATTATGCTTTGCCTTGTTCTGGAATTTTTTTCCACGCATTGTCACGTAAATAAACGGGTAGTGCGAGATCGGCACTGAGCCAGTGTTTTTTTAAAGCATGTTCACGTGCAATCGTCGCTATATCCTCAGCAGTTGCTTGGACATTTGAATAATCATTTAATTCGGGATGAATACATTTTGTTCCCGAACCAATCATTTGAAACTTTTGATAGGCTGCAGCATTTTCATAATTTAATAATTGCTCTTCATCCACCAACTGCATTAAACCTTGAGCATTTAACTGAAAACTTGCGATGTAGACCTCACTCATTCTTGCATCAAGTACAGCCGTAACTTCTGTCAGTTGATACATTCGATAAGCAGCCTGTGCCAGAGCTTGAAGGGATGAAACAGGAATCACAGGCACGTCATGTGACCATGCAAGTGCCTGAGTGACTGCTGCATTAATACGCACACCGCTGAATGAGCCAGGACCACGACTAAAAGCGATCGCATCCAAATCTGAAACGTGTACTTCAGCTTGCTGAAAAGCTGCTTCAATCATTGGGAGGATAGATTGGGTCTGCGCTTTTGCACGATCATCTAGTTTATAAAAAAGTACTTGATTCTCATCAATTAACGAAACTGAGCACTGCTCATTGGCAGTTTCTAATGCAAGCAATTTCATGCATGCCCCTATAAATCGTTAAAAATGGTGCTAATCATACTCCACTCGAATTATTCCTGCGAGAGCAGATCTGTTCAGATTTAGTGATTATTGAACGCTGGTATCAATCTCAACACTTATATTTAAAATTCAAATTTTTCAAGCTGAGTGAAATTTTTGAAATGATGCGCATAATGCATCGCACTCATTTTGAGTTTAGCTTCTGCAAACTCATCTAATGTTTTAATTACTTTGCCAGGAGAGCCCATCACCAATGAATTATCTGGGATGATTTTACCTTCTGGAATCAACGCATTCGCGCCAATAATGCAATTTTTACCGATTACAGCATTATTTAATATGACGGCGTTGATACCAATCAAACTATTATCTCCAATCGTACAACCATGTAACATTGCTTGATGACCAATGGTGACATATTGCCCAACATTCAATTCAATGCCGGGATCAGTGTGTAAGACGGCATTTTCTTGAATATTACTGAAATCACCAATACGAATTTTGCAGTTATCCCCGCGTATTACCGCACCAAACCAAACACTCACCTCTTGTCCAAGTTCAACATCGCCAATCACAGTGGCATTTTCTGCAATCCATCCATTCCATGGTTGAATCGTCGTTGAAGGGGTTTTGTCTTGAAATTTGTACATCATATGCAGCAATCCTATGCATTTAATATTTTAATGTTGTTTGAAAATTGAAGATTTAAAACTTGGGGAATTGAGCAAAAAGGGCCAGTTTTTTTTATAATTTAAGCCATACTGAAACAACGAAATCAGGATCCTTGCTGTAAGACCCCATATCACCTCATTCTCAACTCTTAAACTTGGAAAATAGATTGATTGCTTAGCCAATCGAACTTCATAAGGTGTTGGGCGAGCATCCATCATTTCGCGGATTGAAGCAAAAAAAATACGATCGATTTCTGTAGGTTGTGGAACAAGCTTCACATTAGGCGGTATCAATCCAACAACAGGTTTTACTAAAACACCCGCTTTTGAGCGCTCTGAAGGCAGATCACCTAGCAACTTTACATCGAACGGATTCAAAGCCGTTTCTTCCCATGCTTCTCGGAGTGCAACGACAATATTACTGGTGTCGTTCGGATCTCTTTTTCCTCCTGGGAATGACACTTCACCCGCATGATTATTCATATAAATAGAGCGACGCGTCAGCAGAATTTTAGGATCATCTTCATTGGTGATTGCAAGTAATACTGCAGCATCAGCTTTTTGAATGCGTTTAGAAAACCTAAGGTGTTGTTGCAGTTGCAATGTTAATGAATGATCCATCATCTTGAATAGCTCGATCTCTCTTTTTTATTCTCATCCCATCATATATGAAATTTTGTGCATAAGGCTATAAATGATGCGAAAGTTATTTTTTTGGGGTATGCTGAATCATCTCATTTTTACTTGACAGCATATGCCTTTTTGCACGGCCTGTGGGCAACCGACGACCGAACAGATTCCTTTAGGTGATCATAAAGTACGCCAAGTCTGTACGCATTGTAAGACCATTCACTATGTGAATCCAAAGGTCATTTGTGGAGCCTTAGCGATTTGGGAAGATAAAGTACTCTTATGTCGTAGAGCGATTGAGCCGCGCTATGGTCTTTGGACGCTACCAGCAGGATATATGGAACTCTTCGAGACAATGGAGCAAGGTGCAGCTCGTGAAACTCGTGAAGAAGCTGAAGCTGAAGTGGAAATTGAGCAATTGTACTGTATGTACAATATCCCTCGTATTGGTCAAATTTACGTATTATTTAAATCTCACCTTGTTGAAGGTAAATTTGGAGCTGGTGAAGAAACCATCGAAAGTCGTTTATTTGAAGAACACGAGATTCCATGGGATAGTTTAGCTTTCCCAAGTGTTGAACGAACGCTTCGTCATTATTTTGAAGACCGAAAATCGAATCATTTTCCTACACACTTAGAGACCTTAGGTACTCGACTTGATCAAACAGGTTAAAAAAAACTCCATCTCATAAGATGGAGTTTTTTTGGTTAAGCTTTTCGACCTATTTGATAACAAGGTGGAGTGATGCATCATCCATTGCCTGCATCGCCATAGCATTCACGCTCACCGCCATTGAAGAAACTAAAGCCAATTTTGTGAATAATTTCATTATGTACTCTCCCAAGAGCATTTTTTTCATTTTTTTGACTGCTCTCCGTGTTTCTGAAGTTTTTATAATTTAACTACTGAAACTTCATCCTTGAGCAGTTCGCTTTGCAGTATTAAGTTAACCTTATGTTATCTTATGATCAATATCTGTTAAGAAAATTCGACCTATTCCCGATAAATGGCATAAGTGTGAACTAGTATTAAATGGGTGATGCAAATTTTCTGAAAAGAGTGTAACAAGTCACAAATGGTAAGTGCTTCATTTTTTAAACAAAACTTAAAAATTTCAGGACTAAGTAAAGCTGATTTTTTGCAAAAAATTGGTTCATTGACAGGATTGGTATATCTTGAAAATCAGGATTTACCGATTATCGGATTTTTGCCAAAAAAATATTGCGTTTATATAAACGGCGGATTCAGTCAATTTGTGCGTTGCTCTGATTTTAATTATCAGTATGAAAGCCAATTTTCTTCACTCAAAGATTTTGTTCAATGTAGCGAAAATTCACTTCCAGATTCTGCAAGCCATTATTTCAGAGGCGGTTACATTGGTTACTATGATTATAATTTTGCAGCAAATTTTCAAATCAACACCAAGTTAAAAAAACAACCACAATTGTTTTTTGGCTTGTATGAAAGCTATTTGATTTATGAAAATAATGATTGGGTTTTCTATAGCACTGAACATAATGCCGAGTGCCTTTATACACGATTATTAGACTGTTTTCAGCAATCTAGTCCATCATCATTTCAACTCAGTTCACCCATGCAAGCACGTTGGACTAAACAACAATATCGAACTGCATTTCAACGAGTACAAGATTACATTGTTGCTGGGGATTGTTACCAAATTAACCTAACTCAAGAATTTGTAGCACAAGCTGAAGGTGAGCTACTGAGTATAGCTAAACCTTTTTGGGCACTCACAAATGCTCCTTATGCTGCTTATCTTAAAATTGATAACCTTGAACTTTTGAGCTGTTCACCTGAGTTATTTATCGAGTTTAGACCCAATAAAAAAATGATCACTAAACCGATCAAAGGCACCATGCCACGCTTTAAAGATCCTCAAAAAGACCAAGAATCAAAACAAACACTCATCAACTCTGAGAAAGATAAAGCCGAAAATCTAATGATTGTTGACCTTCTCAGAAATGATTTAAGCATTTATGCAGAAACTGGCACTGTCAAGACACCAAAATTATTTAACATTGAAAGCTTTAATCAAGTCCACCACATGGTCAGTGAAATTGAAGCGACGTTAAAATCCGATGTTCATCAATTAGATGTTTTACACGCAGCGCTCCCCGGCGGTTCAATAACGGGGGCACCCAAAATTCGAGCGATGGAAATTATTGAAGAACTTGAAGAGTCCCCACGCGGTGCATACTGTGGCTCTATTGGTTATTTCAATTTTGATGGTACTGGTTCTTGGAATATTTTGATCCGAACAATTCAAAAATATCAGCAAGATGTGTCTATTTGGGCTGGTGGTGGTGTCACAATCAGTTCAGATTGCGATGCAGAATATCAAGAATGTTTTGATAAGGTTGAAGCCATGCTAAAACTGATGAATCAATGGTACGAATCATAAAAAAGCGACCTATCTGGTCGCTTTTTCAACAACAAAAATTTGCAGCACTCACACTTTTAAAATGTCATTCTTCAAGGTGTCTACTAAACGTTGATTTTGCTCATCTGTACCAATGGTGATACGCAAATACTGATTAATACGTGGTTTATTAAAATATCTTACGATAATGCCACGCTCTCGCAATTCATTTGCAAGCTGACCTGCATCTTTGCTAGGCAGTGTTGCAAATATAAAATTTGCGGCAGAAGGCAACACATCAAACCCTAAGGATTTCAGTTGCTCAACTAACTTTATACGACTAGCAATCACTTTGGCATTTTGCGCTTCGAAATAGGCTTGATCCTCGAAAGACGCCACTGCAGCGGCAATCGCAAAACGGTCCATTGGATATGAATTGAAGCTATTTTTTACCGCTTCTAACGCTGCAATTAAATGCGGCTGTGCAATCGCAAACCCGACCCGTAATCCCGCAAGCGAACGTGATTTCGAAGTTGTTTGACAGACCACCAAGTTGTCATATTTTTCTACGAGAGCCACTGCAGATTCAGCACCAAAGTCTACATATGCTTCATCAATCACAACCACTGAATTTGGGTTCGATTGAAGTACTTCCTCAATTGCAGACAAACCAAGTGCAATACTGGTAGGGGCATTTGGATTGGTGATAATGATGCCGCCATTTGGTTGCTTATAGTCATCCACAACAATTTCAAATTTTTCGTTTAAAGGCAAAGTTTGAGTTTTCACACCAAAAAATTGGCTATAAACAGGATAGAAACTGTAGGTAATATCTGGATAAAGAATTGGCAAATCTTGAACAAAAAATGCCTTAAAAATATGAGCTAAAACCTCATCAGAACCATTACCAACAAACACGTGTCCCACTGGAACATGTTGCTGTTTCGCAATTGCTTGCTTTAATTCCGATGCGTCAGGGTCAGGATACAAACGTAAAACATCCGCGCCATTTGCTAAAACTTGTTGTACCGCTTCTACAACTTTTGGAGATGGTGGATACGGGTTCTCGTTGGTATTCAATTTTAAAAGATTTTGGATCTTGGGTTGTTCACCAGGCACATAAGGCTCTAGTTCACGTACTTCGGGACTCCAAAAACGCATTTGCTCTACTGTAATATTCATTTTTAAATTCTCTAAATTCCCCTCACTGACTAAGGAGGTTAGGGAGAGATTTTTTAATTACCTTCACCTAACCTCACTTGCATTTCGATTTCAAGCAATGCTTAAAAACAGATTTAGAGAGGAATATTCATTCTAAATTTATCGCTTAAATTACTGATAACGATATCGTGCTGAACGAGCGTGAGCATCTAAGTTTTCTTGCTGTGCAAGAATATCTGCTGTTTTCGCTAAAGTTTTCACGCCATCTTCTGAACACATGATTAAGCTTGAACGCTTTTGGAAATCATACACCCCGAGTGGTGATGAAAAACGTGCCGTACCCGAGGTTGGCAATACATGGTTCGGACCTGCACAGTAATCACCAATTGCTTCAGGCGTATAACGCCCCATGAAGATAGCACCTGCATGGCGAATACCTTCAGCCATTTCTTGTGCTTCATCTAAACATAGCATCAAGTGTTCAGGGGCAACTTGGTTGATCAATTCTGCACCTTCGGCACGGTCTTTAACTAAAACGAGTGCACCACGATTAGCAATAGAAGTTCGTGCGATTTCTGCTTTAGGAAGTGCTTTTAAGTGCTCTTCAATTGCAATCGCGACCTCATGAAGCAGTTGCTCGTCTGGCGTAATAAATACAGCTTGAGCAACAGTATCATGCTCCGCTTGAGACAGAAGATCCATTGCAAGCCATTCTGCATTATTGTCCCCTTCAGCATACACTAAAATTTCTGAAGGACCTGCAATCATATCAATACCTACCTGACCAAATACGGCGCGTTTTGCTGCTGCAACAAAACGATTGCCAGGTCCAGTGATTTTGTCTACTGCTGGAATAGTTTCAGTACCATAGGCCAATGCTGCAACCGCTTGTGCACCACCAATCGTAAATACACGAGTGACACCTGCCAAATACGCAGCTGCCAACACCAATGGATTTAAATCACCATTTGGTGCAGGCACAACCATAATAATTTCAGGCACTCCTGCGACGTGTGCAGGAACTGCATTCATGAGTACTGATGATGGGTATGAAGCTAAACCACCTGGCACATAAATTCCAACACGGTCAAGCGGCGTCACTTTTTGGCCTAAGGTGTTACCCAAAGCATCAACATAGGTCCAACCATCTTGTTTTTGTGCCTGATGGAATTCACGGACACGATTTGCAGCCAACTCTAAAGCTTCTCGAACTTCAGCCGTTAAATGATCAAATGCAGCTTTAAGTTGCTCTTGTGTCAGTTCTAAATCTGAAAATTGATGCGCTGGATGTCGATCGAACTGTTGTGTGAGTTTGAGAACATGAGCATCACCATGTTGACGAACATCGGCAATGATTTGGTCTACTGTTTTTAAAAGTTCTGGGTCACTCACGGTTTCAAAAGCGAGCAAGTCAGCAAAGTCTTGCTTAAAATTTTGATCTTGAGTCGATAAACGTCGCATCAATTTATCCACAATGAAATTAAAGGGAAGCTTTAGTTTACCTGTTTTCTGTTGATTTGTGGGCATCTTCATTCAAGCAACCCAGATAGAAATGATTGAAAATAACTTTTGATTAAATTGAATTTTCTATTGAGCTCTGTTCTTATCATGATTTGATTTTATTCGGGGGAGTTTTAGATGAAAGAAATAGAAAAATATGTCGGTTACTATTTAGGTGTTTATGTCGTTGTTTTAGCTATTTGTGGATTCTTTCAATACTTTTATTACTGTCAAGGTCAATCATTGATTTGTGCTGTAAGTATGCATCGAATAAATACCATAATTACCACAACAGCTTATGTACTGACGCCAATAGTTGCTATTGTTGGTTTTCTTTCATGGAAAAAACAATTTAACTCCCAACAAATTTCAAAACTTTCTTTTCAAATTATCAGCTTACTAAACACCAACTATAGGGAACAGCTTAATTTATTATATTGGATTTCTGAAAGAAAAAACTCTTATGATGAGTTAAAATCTTCAGAAGACTTTAATCATAAAGTACAAGAAATTAAAGACAATACTGCCTATATTTACTCGTTAATATCAGATTTATCACGGTTTACTTTAGATAATCAATTAAATAGATTTCTTAATGATTGGAATCAAGGATGCAATATTTTCATATCAGATTTGAAAGTGCTAAATACAAAGCTAACGATAAATCAAATAAATTTCAAACTTAGAAAACATCCAGAATATGAAATTGATTTTATCCCAGTATATGTAAATCTAGATAAATTACAATTTCAATTAATAGAACAAATCGGCTTTGTTGCACAAACCTAGCATCAAAAGCTTATTCAGCAATATAATTTCAAAATGAATAAGCCTGCCTCTAAAATCTACCGTACAACC
>NZ_JBWYIQ010000032.1:0-29812 GCF_056779795.1 Acinetobacter sp. ANC_7682
TCGCCAGCTCATTATTCTAAACACCCCCTTCAATAGAAGGGGGTGTTTTTTATATGTGAAAAGAAAAAAATAAAGATATAAAAATAAAGGGGAAGGCATGGGTACGGGAAAATATCCGTTAAATACATTTTTAATCTTAAAATTGAAAAAATAATCATATAAACGATAAATTTTATGTCTTGAACATTTATAACAACCGCTTTTATCCATCTGATGCTCAAATTCATAAAGCATGATTAGTTTCTATAGGTCGTGGTTGTATTTTAATGCTTTAGGTAATGAGTGACTAAAATGCATGCGAGATGCAATAGAGGCATGTATATAATAAAAAGTAAGAGTGAAAAATATATTACTTAATTACTCATGAACAGAAGTTGCTTGAGAGGTCATGATATAGTGAATTTAAAAATTTTAAATCCGAATATATTTAAGGATACGCGATGACCAATTCAGAAAAAAAAATTGAGTGTGATTATTCTCTTTATGTTGCCTCTAAAGCATCCCAAACAGGTCAATGGCTTGAGGTAAAAGATAAATTTAGCCAAAAAACATTTGCCCGAGTAGCCTTAGCAGATGCAAATACTTTAGAAAAAGCAATCCAATCTGCAATTGATGCAGAACAGGCGATGGCAAAATTAGAACCATTTCAAAAGCAAAAGATTTTATTACATTGTGTCAAACGCTTTAGCGAAATGAGAGAGGAATTAACTGCAATTTTGATTGCAGAGGGTGGAAAGCCATTAAAAGCAGCTCAGGCTGAAGTTGAGCGTCTTATAAATACCTTTCAAATCGCTGCTGATGCTGTTACCCAAATCGACGATGGGCGTTTAATGCCATTGGCTGTAACAGCTGCTGCACAGGGTTACACAGGTATGATTAAACATGTTCCGATTGGTGCTATATCATTAATTAGTCCTTTTAATTTTCCACTTAATTTAACTGCTCATAAAATTGCACCTGCAATTGCAGCAGGGTGTCCTTTCGTACTGAAACCTGCGTCACTTACACCAGTTTCTGCTCTAAAAATTGCAGAAGTGTTGGCTGAAACTGATTTACCTCAAGGTGCATTTTCAGTTTTACCTTGTCCTCGCGAACAGGCAGATATCTTGGTAACCGATGACCGATTCAAATTACTCAGTTTTACTGGATCGGATGAAGTCGGTTGGGATATGAAAGCACGTGCTGGTCGAAAAAAAGTCACCTTAGAGCTTGGTGGAAATGCTGCTGTTTTAATTGAACCTGATACTGAAATATCTGATGTGTTAATTGATCGTCTTATTGGGGGAGCTTATAACCATGCAGGTCAAGTTTGTATTAGTGTCCAAAGAATTTTAGTCCATGAAAATATTTATACGGATTTAAAGAAGAAATTAATTTCCAAAATAAAAAAAATCAAAGCGAGCGATCCGAATTCAGACTCGACCTTATGTGGCCCTATGATCAAGGAGGTAGAAGCTAAAAGGCTTAAAAAATGGGTTGATAAAGCGGTAAAGAAAGGCGCCAAAGTTTTAGTTGAAGGTCAGGTTAAAGGGGCTTTATTTGATCCAATATTGTTAGAAAATGTTGATGCGTCTTTAGAAATTTATAAAGATGAAGCTTTTGGACCCGTTGCCATTCTAGAGAAGTACAAAGATTTTGAAAAAGGCATTGCTACAATTAATCAAAGCCGATTTGGTCTACAAGCTGGCGTTTATACACAAAGTCTGAATAAAATGATGTATGCGTGGAATCATTTACATGTAGGTGGTGTCATCATTAATGATATTCCATCATTCCGTGTAGATAATATGCCTTATGGTGGCGTTAAAGATTCGGGTCTAGGTCGAGAAGGGATTCAATCAGCAATTCGAGATATGCAAGAAGAGCGTTTGCTTGTGATTAAACAAGGATAATTATTTTTTTTTGTTAAAAGGAGCATAACGCTCCTTTTAAATTATTTAGTTTAGATTAACGCAGTGATTTAAAAATAAACATATTGAGTTAAAATTAATCAATAAGAATAAAAAAATGATGAAACACAGTTTTTTCCTGAATTAATTACAGAAAAATCTGATTAAAAGCGCTATTGTTGATTCATTAAACATCCTTTATTTCATCTTTCTTTAACCAAGAATATTAAATAAGGGGTGGTTTGTAATTCGAAAAAAATGCTCAAAAGGCCGTTTCTGATTCAAACAACAAAATTTTAATGGTATGCAATTACTTGCGAGATAACATCAACAATAGCAGTAAGCGTGTACCCATTTACGGATTAGGTACTATATGACAGCTTCACGTGAAAATTGGAGCGCCAGATCAGGTTTTATTATTGCAGCTATTGGTTCTGCAGTAGGTTTAGGCAATATTTGGCGTTTTCCCTATGTCGCATATGAAAATGGTGGCGGGGCATTTTTAATCCCTTATCTGGTTGCAATTTTTGCTGCCGGTCTCCCACTTTTATTTTTAGATTATGCAGTTGGACATAAATACCGTAAAGCCCCACCCACAGCTTACAAGAAGTTGATGAATGGTGAATCATTGGGTTGGTGGCAAGTCGCTGTGACATTAATTATTGGTATTTACTATGCCAGTGTATTGTCATGGGCGGGTAGTTATATGTTCTACTCGTTTGGTCAACAGTGGGGAAGTGATACAGAGAAATTCTTTTTCACTACCTATCTTCAAAATGGCGAAGGTTTAGCATTTGGATTTGTTCCGACCTTATTTATAGGTTTGGTTGTCGTTTGGGCGATCGTTATGTTCATCCTGTATGGTGGGGTGAAGAAAGGCGTGGAATTGTCGAATAAGATCTTTATGCCATTATTGGTGGTTTTATTTACGATTCTCGTGATTCAAGCTATTCGTTTACCAGGTGCTGTCCAAGGTTTAAATGCATTCTTTACACCAAACTGGGAAGCAATGGGCAACTATAAAGTGTGGTTAGCTGCATTTGGCCATATCTTTTTCTCGTTATCCGTTGGTTTCGGGATTATGTTGACCTACGCTTCGTATTTGAAGAAAAAAACGAATTTAACTGGTTCTGGACTAGTCGTTGCTCTTGCAAATTCATCTTTTGAAATTTTAGCTGGTATTGGGGTATTTGCAGCATTAGGTTTCATGGCCTACAGTGCGGGTGCTTCAGTTGACGATGTGGTATCTGGTGGTATTGGTTTAGCTTTTATCGCTTTCCCTAAAATCATTTCAAGCATGGGGGCTGGCGGAGACTTATTTGGCTTCTTGTTCTTTGCATCTTTAACAGTTGCAGGGATTACATCCATGGTCAGTATTCTTCAAGTTCCAATCGCAGGTTTTCAAGACAAGTTAGGATGGTCTCGTAAGAAGGCTGTGACAATTATTGCAGGTGGTTCAGCAATTGTTTCAACTTTATTGTTTTCAACTCACAGCGCGATTACGTTTGTCGATATTATCGATTACTTTGCCAATAATATTGGTATTGTCGCGGGTGGCTTATTATCAATTGTATTGGTGTCATGGTTCCGTCGACCATTGTTAAAGCAACTTCAAGAGCATGTAAATCAATATTCTAGTATTAAGCTAGGTGTTGGTTGGAACTTCATGTTGACGATAGTCACGCCAATTTCATTGTTAGCTGCGTTATTGCTAACTTTGAACTCAATATTTACTGAAGGCTATGGCGGTTATCCAATTGAGATTCTATTGCCAATTGGTGGCGGTGTAGTTGCAATCTTTGTGTTCTGTGCGGTTGTTTTTAGTCGTCTAAAAGACAATGGATCTGAGGAGAAATAAGATGAATACTTCTGCTTTAATGATGCTTATTATCTCAACAGTGCTGTTATGGGGTGGTCTTATTTTAGCCATGATTCATTTGGCAAAAAACCCAGATGAGCTTGAAGATTAAACTACTTCAGATCAATATTAAAAAAGCCATGACATGAGTCATGGCTTTTTTAATATGTCGGTAAATTAGAAATAAACTATCTTAAAAAATAGCATTAAATCTTTTGAATTAAACAATAATAGAATCCATCCCCATGACCTTGTTGTGGCAATAACTGACGGCCGTGGATTTGTTCAATTCCCCAATTTACATTTAATTTGATTTCTTGAGCATCTGCATGCGTGTTGAAGAAATCAATCATTTGGTGTTCATTTTCAGCTTTCAAAATCGAGCAGGTAATATAAAGCATTGACCCGCCAACTTTGAGTTGTTGCCACATATGATTCAGAATCTGTTTTTGAAGAGCAACCGTTTGTTGGATATCGGTAGATTGGCGAAGTAAACGAATATCTGGATGACGTCGTACAACTCCAATAGCAGAACACGGTGCATCAAGAATAATACAGTCAGCCTGTTCAGGTGCAGACCATACCGTAGCATCAGCAGTCAGTATTTCCACTGGTGCATAATGATTAAGAGCAAGACGCTCTAAGTTTTCACTTACGCGGCTTAAACGCTTTGTGTCGTGATCGATCGCATACAGCTTTTTAGGACGATAACACTCTAAAATATGTGCTGTTTTTCCACCTGGAGCCGCACATGCATCAATTACGATCTTATCATCAAGATTCGGCAACAAGGTCGCGCAAAGTTGAGCATGTTCATCCTGAACAGAAAAACCACCTTCTTCAAAGCCAGGGAGGTAAGGAATATGCACGGATTGATCTAAGATAATGCCTACATCGGACCATTCACATGGATGAGCATCAATCCCTTCTTCATCAAGAATATCTAAATATTCCTCACGGCTTACTTGTCGTTCATTTACACGTAGTGTCAAAGGCGCAGCCAGTTTAAGCTCAGCTGAAAGCATTTCAAGATGCTCTGGCCAATCTTTTTTCAAGCGTTTAAATAGCCAACTAGGTAAACCATGGGCTTGGTCTAATGCTTCGCCGAATTCTTCAGTTTCACGTGAAACACGACGTAGAATCGCATTCACGACGCCACTTAAAGCTTCAAAACCAAGTTGTTTGGTGGCTGTTACCGTTTCTGAGATAGCCGCATGTGCTGGAATACGCGTGCAAAGCAGTTGATATAAACCTAAATATAGGCAGCTTTCAACGGTTTCATTGTTGAGCGGTTTAGTCAGAAGAGGGAGAGTAATTGCTTTAAGTGCATGCCATTGGCGTAAAGTGCCTAAAGTCAATTCATGAAATAAGGCCCGATCACGCTCACCAACCAATGAAAGATGTTGGGAAAGAACAGAGGTGAGGGATTGCCCATTCTGAACGGCCAGTAATGTTTTAATCACATGTCCGCGTAAATTTAAATGAGAAGATTGTTGGCTCATGCGAAGATCTGTCCTGGCTGCAATTTTTGACTTTGTAGAATTTGTGCAGCATTGAGCGCTTTACCGCCTGGCCACTGAAGTTGAGTGAGGCAAATCACTTGATGATCACCACACACAACGTGAACACCATCCTGATCGACAGCGATGATTTCACCGATTTGTTGAGTTGATGGAGTGAGTGGAGAAAGTTTCGAATTCCAAATGCGTAAATTGTTGGTTTCATCAATAGGTGTGAAAGCTACGGGCCAAGGATTGAAAGCACGGATATTACGATCAATCGTCACAGCATCATTTGCCCAGTTAATTTGAGCTTCAGCCTTCGACAGTTTATGTGCATACACTGTAAGTGATTCATCTTGAACTTCACGTGTATCTAAATAATGTTTTAAAGTGTCTTCACTTTCTAAAACAGCGAGAGTGGCTTCAGCCCCTTGTTGAGCCAGTTTATCATGTAAGGTTGCGGAAGTATCTTCAGCCGTAATAGGACAGATCGTTTTAAACATCATGTCACCAGTGTCTAGACCAGCTGCCATTTTCATGATCGTAATACCTGTTTCAGTATCACCTGTCGCGATAGCGCGTTGAATAGGGGCTGCACCTCGCCAGCGAGGCAATAAGGAACCATGAATATTCAAGCAGCCGTATTTAGGTGTATCTAAAACGACTTGAGGCAAGATTAAACCGTATGCTGCGACCACCATCACATCAGCATTGAAAGACTTGAGTTCAGCTTGAGCAGCCAAACCTTCCTCAGTCGACGATTTAAAATGTAAAGGTTGATAAACAGGAATATTGTGCTCAAGCGCCAATTGCTTTACCGCTGACGCTGTTAGTTTTTGTCCACGTCCTGCTTTACGGTCTGGCTGCGTATACACAGCAACAATTTCATGAGAAGTCTTTAGCAAAGCTGCTAATGCACTCGCTGCAAATTCAGGGGTTCCCGCAAAGATGATTTTCACTCAGACACTTCCAAAACAATATAAAGAACATTATATGCCAAAAGCGATTTTCGCCCAAATAAGGTCGTAATTTGAAACGTTTTCATGTGCATTTTGTGCTTAAGGTGTGATTAATAAAATTTATGTATTTTTAAAAAAAGATTCATGAAAGTTTTGTATTACGATTTCAGATAAGGGTTTATAGTAGATCACATCTCTTACATCGATTTAGATCGTTGAGGGCAAATCAGACCTATACGAACAATTGCAAGCAATGGTTAACTGTTAATCAGAAAGCTGTCATAATAGAAGTAAGGTTCAACTGATTTAGCCTTATATTTCAGTATCATTTAGCCAGATTGAATACATATTCATCGAGCTCAGCTTAAGTTGGAAATAAAAATGCCTGACTATCGTTCGAAAACATCAACACACGGAAGAAATATGGCGGGTGCACGTGGCTTATGGCGTGCAACTGGAATGAAAGACGAAGATTTTGGCAAACCAATTATTGCAGTAGTCAACTCATTCACACAATTCGTACCGGGTCATGTGCATCTTAAAGACTTAGGTCAGCTTGTTGCACGTCAGATTGAACAAGTGGGTGGTGTAGCTAAAGAATTTAATACAATCGCAGTAGACGACGGTATTGCAATGGGTCACGACGGAATGTTGTATTCATTACCATCGCGTGACTTGATTGCTGACTCAGTCGAATACATGGTCAATGCACACTGTGCAGATGCAATGGTTTGTATCTCGAACTGCGACAAAATCACACCGGGAATGTTGATGGCGGCAATGCGCTTGAACATTCCTGTGGTGTTTGTTTCAGGCGGTCCAATGGAAGCTGGTAAAGTCCAAATTCGTGGTGGTGAACAAGCGATTGACCTTGTGGATGCCATGATTGTTGCTGCAGATGACAACTACACAGATGAAGAAGTAAAAGCATACGAACGTTCTGCATGTCCAACTTGTGGTTCATGTTCAGGGATGTTTACTGCAAACTCAATGAACTGTTTGACAGAAGCATTAGGTTTATCATTACCGGGTAATGGTTCAACACTTGCAACGCATGCCAACCGTAAAAAACTATTTGAGCGTGCGGGTCAGTTGATTGTTGAAATCACAAAACGCCATTACGAACAAAATGATTACAGCGTATTACCACGCAACATTGCCCCTAAAGCTGCTTATGAAAATGCCATGACTTTAGATATCGCGATGGGTGGTTCTACCAATACAGTACTTCACTTATTAGCGGCTGCGCATGAAGCAGAAGTTGATTTTACAATGGACGATATCGATCGTTTATCACGTAAAGTGCCTGTACTATGTAAAGTTGCACCTGCGGTTAAAAATGTTCACATGGAAGATGTCCATCGTGCAGGCGGTATCATGTCGATCCTTGGCGAATTAGACCGTGCAGGCTTGTTAGATACTTCTGTACCAACCGTACATGAAAAAACATTGAAAGATGCTTTAGATAAGTGGGACATTATTCGTACTGAAAATGAAGAGGTATATAACTTCTTTAAATCAGCACCGGGCGGTGTACCAACACAAACAGCATTCTCACAAGACCGTTACTACACACGTCTTGATGGCGACCGTGAAAATGGCGTGATTCGTAATGCAGAACATGCTTTCTCTAAAGACGGCGGTTTGGCAGTTCTTTACGGTAACATCGCACTTGATGGCTGTATCGTAAAAACGGCTGGTGTAGATGACTCGATTCTGAAATTCAACGGTACAGCACGCGTATTTGAAAGCCAAGATGATGCAGTAGAAGCAATCTTAGGCGGCAAAATCGTAGCAGGTGACGTGGTTCTGATTCGTTACGAAGGTCCACAAGGTGGTCCGGGTATGCAAGAAATGCTGTATCCAACAAGCTACTTAAAATCAAAAGGCTTAGGTAAAGACTGTGCGCTTGTGACTGATGGTCGTTTCTCGGGTGGTTCATCAGGTCTTTCAATTGGTCACGTGTCTCCAGAAGCGGCTGAAGGCGGTGCAATTGCTTTAGTTGAAGATGGCGACCGTATCGAAATTGATATTCCAAACCGTACGATTCACTTAGCAGTTGCTGATGATGTATTGGCTGCGCGCCGTGAAGTACAAGAAGCTAAAGGTTGGAAGCCTGCGAAAGAGCGTCCACGTAAAGTATCTAAAGCACTGAAAGCGTATGCAATGCATGCAACAAGTGCTGCAAAAGGTGCGGTACGTGATATCTAATCTGCTTATAAACTAGATCAATCATGATTAAAAAAGCATCCTTCGGGATGCTTTTTTAATCACGAAAAGTTTGAATTTCATCTGAAAGCGTCAATTACATTAATGACAATATTTGATAGAAAGGTCATAAATATTGATCAATTCTCTTTGTCTTGATATAAGTTTTGCTCGCGTTCAAACTTTTTTAGTTTTAAAAAAAGCGATGAATTCGATACTTTGAGCACATAATTTACCAGTAAAATCATCTGAGGCACATCTCATGTCATTGTTACGCCGTTGGTTTGATCCGCTACGATCGAGTTGGTTTTATCAGAAACCAAATCGTCAAGAGGTCTTGTCAACTGAGCAGGGTTTAACGATCTATCTTCGTTTAGATGATGTGTATAGTTATCTTGCAGTCCAGCAATTGGCACAATTAAATGACATTTTAAAAGATGAAATTAAGCCGTTAAAAATTGTTATCTCAGATACTGCTGCTGAAGCTCCAAATGATATGAGTCCTGAAGAGTGGCAAGATTACAGTCTACGTGATGCCCAAATTTTAGCGTACCAGCATCGTTTCGGATTCGATAATGAAAAGCCTGAAATACCAAGTGCTGAAGCGATTCAACAGGCAGAAACGATTTTACGAAATACCCCATTAACAGGTGAAAATTTTATCTATTTATTGGAAGATGTCTTCCATATGTTGTGGCAACAGCAGTATGGAAAATTACGTACTTTGTATGTCATGGCCAGTCGACATCGAAAAGAACAACAAATCGCTGAGCGAACTTTTGATCACACGCCAGTTTTAGCAAGTTTTTTTGAGCTCGGTAATCGTAGGTATCATGCGGTAGATGATTTATTAAGATTGACCCGCCGTTTAAAACAACAAAGACTCTTGACCGGTAATCCTATTTTTCTCATCAATCATATTGAGTGGCGGGAACACCTAATGAATGATGCTGAAGAATTATCTGAGATTCAGGCGATGAATCCTGAGTTGGACCTCTATATTGCATTAGAAGATCCGATCTCTTGGTTATTATTAGCTTATATTAAAGAGGAACTTGCCGATTATTACGATATCCAACTTACCGTTTATCCATTGCAATATCAGGGACGAGATTTATTTGATTGGAGTTTGGCAACGCGTTTATCTAAACGAACAGAAGTAAAATTTACGCCGTTTTGCCGACCGACTCAGCAGGTGACATATGAAATAGCACGATTGTTTTACAGTGTGCCTGAGGATCAACGTCTTGATGCAATGTATGAAATCTTGCAGGCTGTATGGAGTAAAGGTAAAGATCTATCGTATCGACCTCATATTCAAGCCTTAAAACAGAGCTTGAATATTACGACGCTCACTGAAGAGTCGATCAGTCAAAAGCTAGAAGAAAATCAATTACTCTGTGAGATGAAATCACAACCTGATTTACCAGTGCTTGAGCTTCGTATCGATGGAAAGAGTTATGTGTTTAATAGCTTATATCGTGTATGGATGATTGAAAGTATTTTCAGTAATGTGTTAGAACAAAAGTACAAAAGTGAAAATGAATCTGAACACAGGGATACCGAATCAATTGAAAATCAATAAAGAAAAATGCGAAACCCTTCAGCAAGCTCGAGCACAAATAGATTCAATTGATCAAGCCATAACAGAATTAATTGGTTTACGCCAATATTACGTAGATCAGGCAGTGCGATTTAAAAGAACTATCCAAGATGTACAGTCACCTGAACGTGTTGAAATAGTGATTGAAAAAATACGTGAATTGGCTACAAAGAATGGTGTGGATCCATTACTGATGGAAAAAATATATCGAGAGATGATTCAACACTTTATTCAAAGAGAGTTAAAAGAAATACGACCATAACAGTCGGAATTCTTAATAAGAATGAGGAACTTAGTTTCCTCTTTTATTCATTGAAATTTACAAAATATATAGCCGATTTGTGAACTGGTTCAACAAAGCTTAGTGTTACAAAAAATAATATTAAGTTAACATTTGGATACATCACTTTTTAGACTGACGGTCGAAGGCGCTATGGATACCCAGTTACAATTAGAAAAAATAGTCAAGGATCTTGAAAACTATAAAGTAGCCATTGATGCACATTCAATTGTAGCCATAACAGATGCACGTGGCGTCATTACTCATGTTAATGAGAAGTTTTGTAATATCTCGCAGTATTCTTATGAAGAATTGGTCGGATCAACACATAAAATTATTAATTCAGGCTATCACCCGAGAAGTTTTTTTAAATATATGTGGAAAGCCATTTCGAGTGGAGAAATTTGGAAAGGCGAAATTTGTAACCGAGCTAAAAATGGTTCTTTATATTGGGTTGAAACCACGATTGTGCCGCTTAAAGATAATAATGGCGTTTTACAAAACTATATCTCCATTCGAACTGATATCACACAGCTAAAAAATTCCGAAGACCATGCACGTTATATGGCATTACATGATGAATTAACGGGATTGCCTAACCGCCGTTTTATGCAAGAACGCATGTTGGAGGTGATTGAATCATGTAAACAAAATGGTACACATAGTGCACTCATGATGTTGGATTTGGATAACTTCAAAAATATTAATGACACGTTAGGACACGATCGTGGAGATGACCTACTCAAAATGGTCTCGGTGCGCCTTATGGAGTGTGTGGCACAGCAGAATGCAATTGTCCGTCTTGGTGGAGACGAGTTTTTAATTATTCTTTCAGATTTAGATCCAGATGAAACGATTGCTAATCAAGCAGTGATGCAAATCGCTGATAAAGTTCGTGCTGCATTAAATGAGCCTTTCGTATTAAAGGATAATAAAATCCATACTAGCTCTAGTATCGGAATTTTTATTTTCCGTAATTCAAAATTGCCAAAAAATGAGTTGCTTAAGTACGCCGACATGGCGCTGTATCAAGCTAAAGAAAATGGTAAAAACTGCATATGTGTTTTTGATCCTGAAATGGAACAAAGTGTTATTGCTAAAGCTGCTTTATTAAATGATTTAAGATTAGCTTTATTACGAGATGAGTTCCAACTTTATTATCAGATTTTAGTAAATCGTGAAGAGGAAGTGATTGGGTATGAGGCCTTGCTACGTTGGAGTCATCCTGAACACGGTTTAATTTTACCAGGTCGATTTATTGAAGAAGTGGAGAAAACTGATCTCATACATGATGTTGGTAATCGTGTTTTAGTATTAGCTTGTCAACAGTTAAAGGCTTGGAGTAAGTACCCTGAATCCTCAAACTGGACGATTTCAGTCAATATTAGTGTCGAACAATTCCGCAAAACTGACTTTGATAAAAATGTGCTTCGGATTATTGATGAAGCGGGAATTGATCCAACGTTATTACGTTTAGAACTCACCGAAAGCATGTTCTATACCGATATGCATAACTCAATTGAGAAAATGAAAAAGCTCATCGAGCGTGGATTAAGATTCTCTATGGATGATTTTGGAACAGGATATTCCTCATTGAATTACCTCAAAATGCTTCCATTGGATCAACTCAAAATTGATCGTTCATTTGTAGAAAATATTGTCGGTAATCCACGTGATATTGCTATTGTGAAAACGATTATTGATTTAGCACAAATTCTCGATCTGAATGTGGTGGCAGAGGGTGTAGAAACTGAAGAGCAGTTCCAAGTTCTGAAAGAAAATGGCTGTAATACGTTTCAAGGCTATTATTTTGGTCGACCTCAACCGATTGAAAAAAGATCTTAAGATACTCAAATAGAATAAAAAATTAAAAAAGAGAGCATTAAGCTCTCTTTTTTTATATGCGATAGGTTTTTAGTTAGACTTTTCACCTAAGCTAAAGAACCAATTCAGGAATAATGCAGCAAAAGTAGCCGTTCCAATACCACCTAAATTAAAGCTACCAAATTGAAGCGCAAAGTCACCAGTACCTAAGATCAGTGTGATCGCAGCAATCATGAGGTTTTTATTTTTAGAGAAATCGACACGATGTTCGATCCAAATTTTAGCACCAGCTATGGTAATTAAACCAAACACCACAATTGATGCACCTGCAAGAATCGCAGTTGGGATGGTTTGAATAATTGCACCAAATTTTGGTGATAAGCCAAGGAAAATTGCGAATACACCTGCGATGGCGAAAATAATCGTGGAATAGACACGTGTCACAGCCATCACGCCAATATTTTCCCCATAAGTGGTCATGCCTGGAGCACCTACACCACCGGCTAATGATGTTGCAACACCATCGGCTACAAACGCTTTACCAATATGTGGGTCTAGATTTTCACCAGTCATGGCAGAGACTGCTTTGATGTGACCTAAGTTTTCAGCCACTAAAATTAAAGCTACAGGAGCAATGATGAGCATCGCGTTCGTACTGAACTCAGGAGCATGAAAGTTAGGCAGACCAAACCATGCAGCTTGTGTAATCGGCGTGAAGTTAATTGGAGTACCGTAACCCATGATATTCGTAATAACACAGTATACGATATAAGACAGCACCAAACCCACAAGTAAAAGTAGGCGTTGTAGCATCCCTTTGGTGAATACTGCAATTGAAGCCATACACATGACAGTAATCAATGCCATCCACATATTAAATGGATTACCCGCGACACTTTTTACCGTTACCGGTGCAAGATGCAGACCGATGATCATGACCACAGAACCTGTTACTACAGGAGGCATGAGCTTTTCAATCCATCGAGTACCTGTTGCCATCACCAGAAAACCAATTAAGGCATAAAGTACACCACAGGCAATAATTCCCCCAGCAGCTAATGCAATATTCGCATTTGCTCCAGCACCGGCATAGCCCGTTGCCGCGATGACTACACCAATAAAAGCAAAGCTTGAGCCTAAATAACTGGGCACTCGACCGCCAGTGATGAGGAAAAATAACAGGGTACAAATACCTGACATTAATATGGCAAGATTAGGATCAAAACCCATTAATAATGGTGCTAAAACTGTCGCACCAAACATGGCAAAAGCATGTTGAATGCCAAGAACTACACTTTGCGCAGGAGGTAAATATTCGGTCGTGCCAACAGGACGCGTATCAATATCATCCGTGAAGGGACGCCATTTAGGAAACCAACTGGTCATAAAGTGAGCACTCAATAGTTAAATTGTGCACATCATACGCCTGTTTTATGAGAAATCATCTGTTTCTTGAAAAATTATTAAAACTAATGGTCTGACTTTTATTGAATTTTTACCCATCGGTAAAAAAAATATGTTTTAAAAATAAAGTAAAATCAGCCTATTGCAATTCAGCTATATCAAAAAAATCTATATCCATATTGAGTAAAAAATTTATAGTTCTTTGTTGTCATTACTGAAAATTAGAATAAAGTCTCTAAATTGCTCAAGCCCATAAAGGTACTTGAGCATAGGCAGTCGTGAAATCAACCCGTATTACGTAATCCAGCAGCAATACCTGCAATACTTACCATTAATGCATGGTCAACCTCAGTTTGTTCGACAGTTCGTTCAGCTAAATATTCGCGTCGTCTTTTCATGAGTTCTGCTTGTAACAGGTGTAATGGAAGAAGATAGGGTTTACGAATCTTCATGGCTTGATCAAGAACTTCATTAGAACTGAGTAATTTAGATTCACCTTTCATTGCCAATAAAGTTTGTACTGCGTCATGTAAGCGTTGGCGTAGTTCCGCACCCAATACTTTAAGATTTTCATCTTGGGTGAGATGAGATTCATAATACAATGCGACATTGCTATCTGATTTAGATAGCACCATCTCCAACATATCAATTAAAGTTTGGAAATAAGGCCATTGTTCTAACATTTCATCTAGCTCAGCTTTGTGACCTTCTGAAATGACTTGATTGATGGCTGCACCAGTACCTAACCATGCTGGAAGCATTAATCGAATTTGAGTCCATGCAAATACCCATGGAATTGCACGTAAGGATTCAATACCACCGCTGATTTTTCGTTTCGCTGGTCTTGAACCCAAAGGTAGCATCTGTAATTCAAGCTCTGGCGTCACGGTTCTTAAGTATTGGACAAAATGAGGGTTTTCGCGGACTGTTTGACGGTAAACATTCACAGAGAGTTCCGTCATCTTGTGCATCAACTCGCGCCATGCTGCCTTGGGTTCTGGTGGTGGGAGTAAAGTCGCTTCTAAGGTAGCTGCGGTATAAATTTCTAAATTTTGCAGTGCGATTTCTTCTAATCCAAATTTGAATCGGATCATTTCGCCTTGTTCGGTCACACGGATTGCACCTGAGATTGAGCCAGGTGGTTGTGAAAATAGTGCTTGTTGGGTTGGAGCACCACCACGACTAATTGAGCCACCACGACCATGGAACAAAGTGAGTTGTATACCATGTTGTTTGGCAATAGCTGTTAACTCTTCTTGTGCACGGTACTGAGCCCAATTCGCAGACATGAAACCTGCATCTTTTGCTGAGTCAGAGTAACCAATCATGACCTCGTGCTTGTTTTGAATATGTTGTTTGTACCAATGCATACTGAATAAAGTATTCATGGTCGAAGCTGCGCCATCTAAATCTTTTAACGTTTCAAATAATGGAACTACACGCAGAGGTTGCTTAATACCTGCTTCTTTTTGGAGTAATAGAACCGCCAAAACGTCACTTGGATATTCCGCCATTGAAATAATATAAGCACCTAGACTTTCAGCAGGTTGTTCTGCCAAAGTTCGCATGGTAGCGAATACTTCTTGAACATCAGGATGCTCAATAAGACTTTGAGCAGATTCATTAAGATGTTTAGGAAGTAAAGGGCGTTTGCTTTGCAGTTCTTGTAATAAGAAGTTTTGACGGGCTTGTTCAGTCCATGTCTCAAAATTGCCAAGTCCAAGATACTCAGTAATCGCTGAAATTGCTTGACGATGACGACCTGACTCTTGGCGAATATCTAGTTTTAATAACTCAATACCGAAACAATTCACGCGATAAATAAAATCGAGTAACTTTCCTTGAGCGATACCGGAAAGGTTTGAATCGACTAATGAGCGATAACATAACAATAATGGCTGCAACAACTCATCTTTGTGATGAATAATCTGGCTACGATCCACATCAGAATGTTGACCTTGTAATTTTGCAGTGAGCCATTCTCTTGTAATTTTTAAGCGTTCACGTGTTGTTCTTAAATATTCACGATAAGGCTCTGGATGAGGCTGACCTAAGGCAGTCTTTAGTTCATCACTGCACGCCTGAACAGAAAGCTCCCAACGTAAATCTTCAATATCTCGGAGGTAGAGATCCGCGGCTTTCCATCGAGATAACCATAAAACTTCTTGAGTCACTTTGTGTGTGACATTTGGGTTTCCATCTCGGTCACCACCCATCCAAGATGCAAACCGCACAGGTGCAATATCTAAAGGTAAAGCTTGAGAACAATGCTCTTGAACCAATTGATTCAATTCACGGACAAACTTAGGAATAGCGTTCCATAAAGTTTGCTCAATGGTAGTAAAACCCCATTTTGCTTCATCAATTGGGGTTGGACGATGTTGGCGAATTTCATCGGTTTGCCATGCTGAACAAACCAATTGTTTTAATTCAGAAAGAACTTGAGCGCGCTGTTTGGGGGTCAGCTTTTGCTGATCAAACTTAGATAAACACTCGTTGATCCCATCATATTTTTGGATCAAGGTGCGACGACTAACTTCCGTAGGATGTGCGGTGAGTACAAGCTCAATATTTAGCTCACAAATTTGTTGATAAAGGGTTTCCGCTGAAATCAGCTGTTGTTGAAATTTTTCAAAAAGGGGAATAAGGACATTCGCTGCAGCGCCGTTTTCATCAAACTCATTTTGGCGACGGCTACGTACCACATGATATTGTTCTGCAATATTGGCAAAGTTCAGAAAATGTGAAAAAGCGCGTGTGAGTGGAAGAATCTCATCATCTTTTAAACTTAAAAATAAACTTTCTAATTGTTTTTCAGCTTCGCTATCACCATCACGTGCACCTTTCGCGAGTGCACGAATTTGTTCAACTTGATTAAACAAATCTTGTCCAGCTTGTTCTTTTAAAGTCTCTCCTAAAAGATTACCGAGTAAGCGTACGTCTTCACGTAATGGAGCATCAATTTGTTGAATCATTTTTTTCTCCTTTTCTTGTTCTTTTGACTATACCGCTTATTCATGACATGCCAAGCGATTGCAAAATAATTTAAAGAAAATTAGGTGAAAAATACGCCATTTAAGAATGGAGAGAGCTATTTTTTGTATTTCAGCATAAATAATTCGATGGCTTGATGAATAATTTCATCACATTCTGCTTCACTGGGAACCTGACGAACACCTAATAATACTTCATGATGTCGATGCCCTAAGAGTAAAGAAAGGAGCAAATGTGTTTGCTTTTCAGCATCATCTTTCTGGATAAATCCGTGCTCAATCGCTTGAGCAAAAAAATCAGTCCATACCACAAATAACCGCTTATGAGATGCATTATAAAAAGGTTCAGCCAAAGGATTTTGCTCTGCTGCCAATTCTAATAATAAATGCTCAAGCTTAATGGCTTCAGGAAGATTGACAATTTGCAGCGCTAAACTACATACCTGATAGAAGTCTTCTAAAAAATTGGATTCAGGGTGTAATTGGATTCGCCGAGCATTGATTGATTCTTCGCACGTTTCTGCAATTGCATAGGTAAATAACGATTCTTTATCTTGAAAATGGTTATACACCGTCAGTTTAGTCACGCCAGCTTCTTTGGCAATTTGATTCATGCTTGAACCATGAAAGCCCTGTTTTAGAAACAAACGTTTAGCTGCCTCTAATATTTGTTTCTTTTTAACTAAATCCTTAGGACGTCCAATATTCATTTGCACAAAAAAATCCAAAAAAAACAGTTTAGGTCATACCTTGAAAAATGATTTTTAATTACTGTACCATGCGGTATATTAATTAAAAAATAATCAAATTAATATCCCTAATTTGATTTGCCTAAAAATTGACATAAGAGCAGTGCACATGAGTCCTCAAAAATTTGCCACATACAGTCTAATGCTCATTTGTAGCGTGATACTCACCGCGTGTAGTAAGGATAAACCCACAGAGGAACAAATTCCATTTGTGATGGTTGCCCAGCCGAATACTTCCCAAGATGAACTGAAAAGTTATGCAGGAGAAGTTCAGGCGAGACAGCAAACGGCATTGGCTTTCCGTGTTGGAGGACAAATTACTGAACGCTATGTTGATGTAGGGGATCGAGTCAAAGTCGGGCAAGTCTTAGCAAAATTAGATGTGAAAGATGCTCAACTGCAGTTAAATGCTTCAAAAGCTCAGTTAGAAAGCGCGCAATCTGCAGCCAAAATTGCCGAAGAAGAATACAAACGCTTTAAGCAGTTATTACCTATTAATGCGGTGAGTCGTTCGCAATATGATGCCGTAGAAAATCAATATAAATCGGCCATGTCCAATTTAAAACAAGCACAATCAAATTATGCAGTGAGTAGTAATCAGACGGGATATAACCAACTCATTGCCAATAAAAATGGCGTCATCACTGAGCGTAGTATTGAAGTTGGTCAAGTGATCGCAGCAGGGCAGGCAGCATATCAACTGGCGATAGATGGTGATCGTGAAGTGGTGATTGGTGTGCCAGAACAAGCAGTATCAGAAATTAAAACAGGTCAAAAAGCTTGGGTTACGCTATGGTCAAAACCAGAGGAGCGTTTTGCCGCATATGTGCGTGAAATTTCACCTGCTGCCGACCAATCTAGAACATTTAGTGTCAAAGTTGCTTTGACTGAAGGGCGTTCAGCAATTCAACTTGGACAAAGTGCGCGAGTATTTTTTTCAAATACCAGTTCAAATGTGATTAATGTTCCTTTGACCAGTGTATCTGCAACAGAAGATCAGCCTTATGTTTGGGTTGTGAATCCAGATCACAGTATCCGTAAGGTGAATGTTCAAATAGGTGCTTATGGTCGTGATACGGTACCTGTGACCCAAGGTTTAAAAGCTTCTGATTGGATCGTGGTTGGCGGTGTACACTTACTGCGAGATAAACAAAAAATTAATCCGATTGACCGTCAAAACCGTGCAGTAAATGTGAAAGCAGGACAAGTTGGAGCGAAAATATGAACTTTAACTTGTCAGAATGGGCGTTAAAAAATAAGGGACTGATCCTTTATTTCATGATTTTGATGGGAATATTGGGTGTTTATTCCTACTCAAAACTATCACAAAGTGAAGACCCTCCATTTAGTTTCAAAGTAATGGTGGTTCAAACCTATTGGCCAGGTGCGACAGCGGAAGAAGTTTCATTGCAAGTAACTGATCGCATTGAAAAAGAATTAATGAGTACGGGGCTCTATGATCGTATTGCAGCCTATTCTCGTCCTGGTGAATCAATGGTGACCTTTGTTGCCAAAGACTCGCTGCGTTCCCATGAATTACCGAATGTTTGGTATCAGGTTAGAAAAAAAATTGGAGATATCAAACACCAACTTCCTAGCGGTGTTCAAGGTCCATTCTTTAACGATGAATTTGGTGACACCTTTGGGAACATTTATGTCTTAACGGGTAATGATTTTGATTATGCCGTGATGAAGGAATATGCCGATCGCTTACAGCTGCAACTACAACGTGTGCAAGATGTCGGGAAAGTTGATTTAGTCGGCTTGCAAGATCAAAAAATTTGGATAGAAATTTCAAATACGAAAACTGCTCAATTAGGCATTCCAGTATCCGCAATTCAAGAAGCATTACAAAAACAAAATACCATGGCGAGTGCAGGTTTCTTTGAAACAGGCTCAGACCGTATTCAAGTGCGTGTCAGCGGACAATTACAATCAGTCGAAGAACTCAAGAACATGCCATTACTGGTTGGTGATAAGACCATTCAATTGGGCGATGTGGCTGAAGTTTACCGTGGCTTTAGTGAGCCAGCTCAACCGCGTATGCGCTTTATGGGTAAAAATGGTATTGGTATTGCGGTGTCTATGCGTAAGGGTGGTGACATCATTGCGCTAGGGAAAAATCTAGAAAAGACCTTCAATGATCTACAACAAACTTTACCTTTAGGGATGCAACTTAAAAAAGTTTCAGATCAGCCTGTAGCGGTGCAACGCAGTATTCACGAATTTATCAAAGTGCTCGCAGAGGCCGTGATTATTGTCTTATTGGTCAGCTTCTTCTCTTTAGGTTTCCGTACAGGATTAGTGGTCGCTTTCTCTATTCCCTTGGTCTTGGCAATGACGTTCGCAGGCATGAATTTCTTTGATGTTGGACTGCACAAGATTTCTTTAGGCGCGTTAATTTTAGCACTTGGACTTTTGGTTGATGACGCCATCATTGCAGTTGAAATGATGGCCATTAAAATGGAACAAGGATATAGCAGATTAAAAGCCGCAGGTTTTGCTTGGAAGTCGACCGCATTTCCAATGTTAACGGGGACGCTGATCACTGCAGCTGGATTCTTGCCGATTGCCACTGCTGCGACGAGCACAGGTGAATATACTCGCTCAATTTTCCAAGTTGTAACCATTGCTTTGGTGGTGTCATGGTTTGCAGCGGTACTGTTTGTTCCTTATTTAGGTGATAAATTACTGCCTGATTTTAATCAAATGAATCAGAAAGCTCCGTGGTATCAACGCTTATGGGCAAGATTACGTCAACAACCAGAGCCACAACCCGTCGTTCAACACCATGGTGAGCATCACGATCCATATCAAACCAAGACGTATCAAAAATTTAGATCTTGGGTTGAGTTATGTATTACTTATCGTAAAACCGTTATTGCTGCGACGGTTGCAATATTTGTCTTGTCAATTTTGATGTTCAAACTTGTTCCACAACAATTTTTCCCACCATCAAACCGTGCTGAAATTTTAGTAGATCTAAAACTAGAGGAAGGCGCTTCACTAACAGCGACAGAAAATGCGGTTAAAAAAGTAGAAAAATTCTTGTCGACTCAAAAAGGGATCGATAATTACGTCGCTTATGTTGGTACAGGTTCTCCACGTTTCTATTTGCCTCTTGATCAACAATTACCTCAGGCGAGTTTTGCACAATTTGTGGTTTTGGCTTCCTCATTAGATGAGAGAGATGAGATTCGCAAGAATCTGAGTGAAGAAATTAGCAAGTTATTGCCTGAGGTACGGACGCGTGTATCGCTATTGGAAAATGGACCACCAGTCGGTTATCCAATTCAATACCGTGTTTCTGGTGAAGATTTAAATACTGTTCGCCAACGAGCACAATTAGTGTCACAAGCAATCAGTGAAAATCCAAATACCACCAATGTTCATTTAGATTGGGGTGAGCCGAGTAAAATTATTTCACTTGAAATTGATCAAGATCGAGCGCGTCAGTTAGGCGTATCTAGCTTAGATTTGGCGAATTTCTTAAATAGTTCAATTACGGGTGCTGCGATTAATCAGTATCGTGAGAAACGGGAGTTGATTGATATTCGTTTACGTGGCGATCAAGCGGAACGTGTTGATGTGGCATCGTTACAAAGTCTCGCTGTACCGACGAGTCAGGGTACAACAGTTCCATTGGCACAGATTGCGAATATCCAATATAAGTTTGAAGATGGTCTGATTTGGCATCGTAATCGCTTACCGACGATTACTGTGCGCGCAGATATTCGGACTAAACTCCAACCAGCTACTGTGGTTGGTGAATTAACTGAATCTATTGAGAAAATTCGTGCCGAACTTCCAAGTGGTTATCTGGTAGAAGTGGGAGGCACTGTGGAGGAATCTGCACGTGGGCAAACTTCAGTAAATGCTGGCATGCCGTTATTTTTGGCTGTGGTCTTTACCTTGCTCATGATTCAGCTCAAGAGTATTTCACGTTCGTTTATTGTTTTCTTGACCGCGCCTTTGGGTTTAATTGGCGTGGTATTGTTCCTGTTGATATTCAATAAGCCTTTCGGATTTGTGGCGATGCTAGGTACCATTGCTTTATCTGGAATGATTATGCGTAATTCGCTTATCTTGATTGATCAGATTGAGCAAGATATCAAAGCGGGTCATTCTCAATGGGAAGCGATTTTAGAAGCGACAGTACGCCGTGCCCGTCCAATTATTTTGACTGCATTGGCTGCTGTGTTGGCGATGATTCCGCTTTCACGCAGTATCTTCTTTGGTCCAATGGCAGTAGCAATTATGGGTGGACTCATTATCGCAACGCTATTAACGCTGTTCTTCCTACCAGCACTCTATGCGGCGTGGTTTAAAGTGAAAAAAGAGTCAAAAACCGCGTAGTTTTATGTGAATACTAGGTGCGAACCATTGAAAAATTCAATATAGTAGTCCCTAGTTTTTAACACAAAATAACACAGTGGGCTGAGTACATAAAAAACTGAATGTGCACTCGGTTGAGGTATAAAAAAGCATCCATGGGGCGAGACAATTTAACAAGACATCGTCGATTAATTACGATGTCTTATGTATTCATGTTTCTTGCATTGTTCACTGGTATCAGTGCTGCAATCGCCTATTTTTTAGCGCAAAAAGTGGCTCAAGCGCAAGACGCTGAAGTCTGGATCCATGCTCAAGCGTTATGGATTGCACGAAATGTTGTGCTATTCATGATGATGGCTGCATTTGCTGCTCTTTGGTTTATTCCTGCCTGCTTTATCTATTGGGATAGTGTGTTATGGGTAAAAGGGTGTACGGTGATTGGTGTCATTTTTACCACAATTGCATGGCTATTTCTCCTAAATGCATGGCTTAAAGGCTTAGTGAAATATCTAAAGAAAAAAGCCGCTTTTTAAAATAATAATTTAATTTACTTGTAATCTCGGAATATGACCCCAACATATTCCGCAGAGAAGTCATATCAAATTTTTTTGTGGAGCATCGCCAGACATGGCTAAACGTGATTATTATGAGGTTTTAGGAGTTTCTAAAACAGCTAGTGATGATGAAATTAAAAAAGCCTACCGTAAGTTGGCGATGAAATATCATCCAGACCGTAACCCTGATAATGCTGAAGCAGAAGAAAAATTCAAAGAAGCTGCTGAAGCGTATGAAGTTTTATCTGATAGTGAAAAACGCAGCATGTATGACCGCATGGGACATAATGCGTTTGAAGGCGGCTTCGGTGGCGGCGGCGGTGGTTTCGGTGGCGGTTTTAGCGCTGAAGACATTTTTAGTCAGTTTGGTGACATTTTCGGTGGCGCGTTTGGTGGCGGCGGTCGCCAACAGCGTCAAAGACGTGGTTCAGACTTACGTTATGTGCTTGAGCTCAGCTTAGAAGAAGCTGTACGTGGCGTAAAGAAAACAATCACTTTTACTGCGCCAGCACCATGTGAAGTGTGTGATGGTAAAGGTTCTAAAAACCCGAATGATGTTGAAACCTGTAAAACTTGTCACGGGGCTGGCCAGGTCCGTATGCAACAAGGTTTCTTCTCAGTTCAGCAAACGTGTAGCACTTGTCGCGGACAAGGTAAGATTATTAAAAATCCTTGTGGCACTTGTCATGGTTCAGGTGTTAAAGATCGTCAACAGACACTTGAAGTTACCATTCCTGCAGGCGTAGATAATGGCGATCGCGTTCGTTTAACTGGAAAAGGTGAAGCGATTCGTGATGGTCAATCAGGTGATCTATACGTAGAAGTTAATGTTCGTGAACATGAAATCTTCCAACGTGATGGCGCGGACTTGTATATGGATGTGCCGATTAGTATCGCTGATGCTGCATTGGGTAAAGAAATTGAGATTCCAACCCTTGATGGTCGTGTGAACTTGAAAGTACCTGAGGGAACACAAACAGGTAAAATGTTCCGTCTACGTGGCAAGGGTGTAAAACCAGTACGCACAAGTATGCAAGGTGATTTACTTTGCCGTATCGTGATTGAAACACCAGTCAACTTAACTGCACGTCAACGTGAACTTTTAAAAGAGTTACAAGAATCTTTAGATGGTGCGGACAGTAAATCTTCACCTAAAAAGAAATCATTCTTCGATCGTTTATTTGACTGATCAGAATGAAATAAAAGCCCGACATTATTGTCGGGTTTTTATTAAGTTATAAATACTTAAGACGCTTAAAGCAAAGTAAGTGATACTACCATTAGATAATTTCTTAGTTTATGGGTGTATTCAAAAGTTGTTGAGACTTATTTGTTTAAGCTTTTAAAATCTAAAGGTAAATTTTTTAATAGGTTTTGTTAGAACTATAATTTAAAAAAAGAGGATCTGACGATCCTCATCATGTAATTTTGAAAAAACTAATCCTGAGCATCAATACTCTGACCATTCATACCTATACTGTCTTCGCCCATTAAATATAAATAAGCTGGCATGATTTGTTCAGGCGTTGCCAATACTTTCGGATCTTCATCAGGATATGCTTTAGCACGCATAGCTGTTCGTGTTGCACCAGGATTAATGCAGTTATAACGGATATTTGGATAGACATTTTCTTTTGCAAAAATTTGACTGACCGCTTCAATGGCAATTTTTGAAACTGAGTATGCGCCCCATTTCGCACGTGCTTCACGACCGACACCTGAGCTTGCAAAAACAACAGAGGCATTTTGAGATTTTTCTAATAATGGAAGTAAATGTTGAGTAAGAACAAAAGGTGCTCTTAAATTTACAGCCATTACATCATCCCACACTTCAGCAGGGTAGTGGGCCAATTCAACGCGCTCACCTAAAATTCCAGCATTGTGCAAAATCCCATCTAAACGACCAAATTGTTGGTCAAGCGTTTCCACAAGACGTTCGTAATCATATGCTGTTGCAGTAGAAAGTTGCAGTGGCAAAATTGCAGGTTGAGGAGCACCTAAACTTTCAATTTCGTCATAGATCACTTCTAACTTGTTCAGCGTTCTACCATGAAGAACGACGGTCGCACCATGTAAAGCATAGCTCAACGCTGCTGCACGTCCAATGCCATCACCTGCACCCGTAATTAAAATTACTTTATCTTTCAATAAATCTGGGCGAGGTTGATATTCTGAATATTTCATGTGCGACCTCCTTCATTGTTCTAATTAAGCTGTTTTTTGGTGAGATTCGATCAATTCGATTAAGTGTTGATGTAATTCTTGTACATCATTCACTATACAATCTGCCTGCCAAGAATCTAAGTCATCTTTATGTTCTAATGGTAAATATCCGTAAGCAGCCAAAATAGTGTACATATTTGCGCTTCGACCTGCATCAATATCACGTGGATGATCACCAACATAAATGCATTGTTCAGCTGGAACATTAATTTGTTGAGCAGCGAGGTACATCGGTTCTGGGTCAGGTTTAGTGTGCTTAACATCTTCTGGGCATACGAGAACGGCACAACGTTCAGTTAAGTTTAAGGCTTGAAGTAGTGCCTCACTCAGCCAACGAGGTTTATTTGTCACAATTCCCCATGGAATATCGCGTTGTTCCAAGTCCTCAATTAAAGGATACATCCCTGCAAAAAGGTCTGTATCCACAGCAATATCAGCACCATAGATATCTAGAAAGCGCTGACGATGTGCAAGGAAAATAGGATCATCAACCTGTAATTCAGGATAAACCAATTTCACCATCGCCCGAGCCCCCTCGGAGACCTGAGTTCGGATCAGGGCTGCATCTACGATCTCTCGACCTTCTTCACGACACATTGCTTGAATAATACGAATAAAATCCGCAGCAGTGTCAATTAAAGTCCCATCTAGGTCGAAAAGTACGGCCTTCATTCATGCACCTCATTATGGGTGTAAACCATATAGTTCACATCGACATTTGGGGCTAACCAATAATGTTTAGTTAATGGGTTGTAATGTAAGCCTGTCATATCTTTAAGTTTTAAACCTGCGTTACGAATATCATGCGCTAATTCAGAAGGTTTAATAAATTTATGATAGTCATGAGTTCCTTTTTTCAAAAGACGTAACACATACTCTGCACCGATAATCGTAAATAAATATGATTTTGGATTACGGTTAATTGTGGAGAAGAATACATGACCGTTTGGTTTCACCAGTTTTTGGCATGCTTGAATGATTGACGCTGGATCTGGTACATGTTCCAACATTTCCATACAAGTTACGACATCGTATTGACCAGCTTGTTCTTCAGCCAATTGCTCAACTGGAATTTGACGATATTCGATATTGGTTACGTTTTCTTGTTCTGCATGCAGACGTGCGACATTTAATGGTGCTGCGCCCATATCGATACCGAGGACATCGGCACCACGGCGTGCCATACTTTCAGCCAAAATACCGCCGCCACAGCCCACATCTAGGACTTTTTTGCCACTAAGACCACCTGCATGTTCATCAATCCAATTCAATCGTAATGGATTGATTTGATGGAGAGGGCGAAACTCAGAGTGTTGATCCCACCATACTGCAGCAAGTGCTTCAAATTTAGCAATTTCTTGTGGGTCAACATTCAGTTGAGTCATTACAGCCACCTTAGCAAAGTTCGTTTTAATGGGTAGAATTTATATCAGATCTTAGTGTATCGCTAATTCCAAAAAAAGCGATAAATCTTGTAAAAAAGTTCACAGAATCAAAACGATTTTCTCATATTTGTTTTATAGTGAAACCATATGCTAATCAGAATGATTTAGAGGATAAAAACTTAATGAAAAAGGTGGTTTTTAGTGGCGTTGCCGCTGCGGTGCTGATGGCACTTTCAACAGGTGCAATGGCGAACTTTGTTGAAGGCAAAGATTATACGGTCGTGCAAAACCCAGGAAAGGTTGATGTCGCTGGTAAATTGGAAGTACGTGAGTTCTTTTGGTATGGCTGTGGTCATTGCTTTACTTTAGAACCTCATATGCAATCTTGGTTACGTAAAATTCCAAAAGATGTGAATTTTGTCCGTACACCTGCTGCAATGAACAAAGTATGGGAACAGAATGCACGTGGCTACTACGTTTCTGAAGCACTTGGTGTTCGTAAACGTACACATTTGCCTTTATTCCACGCGATCCATGACAAAGGTCAGCAGATTTTTGACCAAAAATCACAAGCGCAATTCTTTACGAAGTATGGTATCCCAGAAGCGAAATTCAATAGTTTATATAATTCTTTCGCAATTACTGCCAAAGTCTCTCAAGCAAATAAATTAGCGCAACAATATCAATTGACGGGTGTGCCAGCTGTTGTAGTAAATGGGAAGTATGTCGTACAAGGGGATAATGGCCGCGTGTTACAAGTGGTCGATTATCTATTGGATAAAGAGCGCAAAGCTAAATAATAGAAAACCCGCATTGAGCGGGTTTTTTTTATGCCTCAGTATTATTCCAATTCAAAATCCCTTTAAAGATTAATCGTATTTGGGTAATGGACTGTTTTTTGAGTACTAATTTTTGTAATTCAAGCTCCATACCTGAATATTGACGGCCCAAGCTAATCCAAGACATTGCCCATGTGAAACATAAATTAATTAAAATATTCGACAACATTTTTAGATCATCAGCTTGATGAAAATTTTGTACGATTTCGAATTTTTGTAGGTCATTGGCCAAATCAGAATTTAGAAACTCAATTTCACGAGCAATCGCACGTCTTACCACTTCAGCCCCCCCCCAGCGCTCTGCGATCATAAAAATCCAAGGTTGGGTATTTAAATCGATGGCTTCAAAAAAAAGTTCCATGCTGGTTTCGGCTTTCGCATCAGGGTGGGCCAAACCTTGACCGAGCTGATGAAGTACGGTTTTCAAATATAACGCGACTTGATCCACCAACTCTTGGCCTAATTCATCCATATCTTGAAAATGTCGATAAAAGGCTGTTGGCACCAAACCAACCTCACGTGCAACTTCACGCAGACTAATACTGCTAAATGAACGGCCAGATGTGCTTAAGCGCAAAGCGGCATCCAGTAAAGCCTGACGACTTTGTTGTTTACGTTCATCGCGTATAGACATCTTAAAACCTGAGAAGTGAAGTCGAGATGAGTCTATCAAAAAAATATAAAAATAAAACGACGAATGTCAGTGAACATGTGTTGACTCAATTTCAAAATCAATATAGTGTACGCATGTTCACTATTAGAACACTTGTTCACTCAATTAAATTGAAATACAAAAGAGGAACGTTTGAGATGAGTAGTTATCTGTCATATCGTCCTGAATGGATTCGAGAAGATTTCGTCGATTTTATCGCTGAAAAAATACATCCCACTTTGGCTTGGAAAAAAGTCAAAGCATCGCTCGTGAGTCGTCAGGCACTTAGTCACGATTTCTATGAGATTCATTTATGTCCAAATCACAATTTCGATTTTCAACAGATTGAGGCAGGGCAAAGTGTTTTAGTGACAGTCGTAATTGCAGGCGTGCGTCTACAACGTAGTTATTCGATTGTGGAAATTTCTGCGACAGGTAATCTGGTGATTGCTGTCCGAGCTCAAGGAGTAGTGTCGAATTGTTTAAGCCAATTGGCGATAGGTTCTGTCGTGGAAATTTCTCAAGCGCAAGGTGAGTTTACGCTTGAGCCGACTCAACAGCCAATTGTGTTGTTGGCGTCAGGGAGTGGCATTACCGCCATTTATGCATTGCTTACGAAGGCTTTAAACACATTATCTGTGCCTATCGATTTAATTTATTTCTGTCGAGATGACGCGTTCCACGTGAAACTACAACACCTCGCTTCAAAACATGATCATTTTAATTATCACTATTTTAATACACGCCAACATAAACAATATCTGACATTGGCGTTGTTAGAGCAGTTAGTACCAAGTTTTAGGCAAGCACAGATTTATGCATGCGGTGCAACTTCGATGATGCAAGCTGTAAATCAAATTTGTCATGAAGAGGGGATCATCAATCAGCTCAAACAAGAGTTTTTTCAAATCCGTGTAGATGAAGAAATTGAAAAACAATCCGTCACGTTTATCCGTAGTCAGAAATCGTTTGAAGCTCAAAAAAGTTTATTGGTGAGTGCTGAAGAGGCTGGATTAAGACCCGCTCATGGATGCCGAATGGGTATTTGTAATGCATGTGTCTGTAACAAAGTTAGTGGCGCTACTAAAAATATGCTCACAGGTGAAATTGAACATGAGCCAAATCGACAAATTAAATTATGTATTAGTCAGGCAGTAAGCCCTGTTGTGATTAATTTGTAATTTAACGGTATCGTATAAGACTGGAGAAAAATAATGAATATGTCACTTAATACAACATGGCAATCAAAATCTAAACATCTGACCGCTGAGCAAATTGAAGCATTTGGACAACGCGTTGAGCAGATTAGACTCAGTATTATGAATGATTTGGGTGAACAAGATGCCAAATATATTTATAAGATTCGCAACTTTGTTCGCTATAGCGAGATTGGCTCACGTGCATTGCTGATGTTTGGTGGTTGGATTCCACCTGTTTGGTTGGTGGGTACAGGATTACTAGGCGTGTCCAAAATTGTTGAAAATATGGAACTTGGACATAATGTGATGCATGGTCAATTTGACTGGTTGAATGATCCTAGTTTAAACGGTGCGACATATGACTGGGATACCATCTCAACAGGCGATGACTGGAAATATACCCATAACTATGTACATCACACCTATACCAATATTGTGGGGATGGATCATGATGTAGGTTATGGTCTACTTCGTGTTTCAGCATCTCAACCGTGGGAACCAAGATTTTTGTTTAATATTCCCTTAGCGATTCAATTGATGGTGTTTTTTGAATGGTATGTCGGTGTTCAAAACCTACACTTGGAAGACGCGCTTGTTTATAAAACCAAATCTTGGAAACAAGTGTGGAAAGATGCTGAAAAATTAAGAAAAAAAGTACGACGTCAGGTGGTGAAAGATTATGTCTTTTTCCCGATTATCGCTGGTCCAAATGCGCTTCCTGTCTTCGTAGGAAATGCAGTTGCAAATGTGATTAGAAGTTTATGGTCATCTGCAGTGATTTTTAATGGTCATTTTACTGAAGATGCAGAAACATTTGAGATGGATAATACCGAAAATGAAACGCGAGCAGAATGGTATTTACGTCAAATTCGAGGTTCAAGTAACTTTACGGGAACATCATGGCTGCATATTTTGAGTGGTAATTTGAGTCATCAAATCGAGCATCATTTATTCCCTGATATGCCTGCAAATCGCTACGCAGAAGCTGCGCCAAAAATTAAAGCATTATGTGAGGAATATGGCATTCACTATAATGAAGCTAACTTTATGAAACAATTCTGGAGCGTTTGGGTTCGTTTAGCTAAATGTTCTTTACCAAATGATAAGACAGCTAAAATTTCTCAATCTATAAGAAAATTAAGAGGAATATTTGCTTGAGTACCACTATTTAGTTTAATTCATTAAAGACGTGAAGCATTAATTAAAATTTTAAGCATGGAACGTGAAGAATAAAAAAAAGCCCAATTGGTGATAATTGGGCTTTTAATTGAGACTGTAAATTAAATTGTGTAATTGCCTGAATTTGCTATGTTCATATTCACAACGGAGTCAGGCAACATGATGAACGAACAAAAA